>CAYYOX010000004.1:17610-30081 GCA_964473065.1 uncultured Planctomycetaceae bacterium
CTCGAGATCAGCTGCGCGTGATAATATAGTTCGGTATGTGCTAGGCGATGTTCAGCTAGACTGAAAGAAACGGTCTAGAAGCTAGTTGCGCCTGTTAGCCTGACGTCTTTTTTTTTACCTGGGTGTCGGTGTACTTGATGTCTATCAGTTCGCCCGGCATTAGCGGCAAGGTCTTGGGCAGCGCGATACGGATGGGGCGACCCCACTCGGGTGTTCTCGGATCGCGCAGTAATCGGATCGGGATCAGCTCGAATTGGGGCCCGACTCGTTCGATGGTCACCAACTCCATCTGGTGCCTGGAGCCGCGTGCCCTGACGTAAACTTCCATATCGGCTCGGGGATGGAAACGCTGTTCCTGGCGGACATAGGCCACGGCATAGCGTCCTTCATCGGCGGCGATGGTCACGATCGGTTCGCCGGCCTTGATGAATTGGCCCGGCCAAGAGTGAATTTTACAAATTGTCCCGCTGATTGGCGCTCGGATCTCGAGAGCGCCGATCTGCAGTTCCGCTTCCCGAATCACCGCCTCCTGCGTATCCATTTCCGCGCGGATGGGGGCGAGTAACTTGGCCAGCCGATCGGCGGTTCTCGGAGAATCATCATCCAGTTCCTTGTTGAGTTTTGACCAAGCCTCTTCTGCTTCATCGAGCGCCTTTGTCTTTTCGGCGATCTTCAATTCAATCGCCTCGTAGGCCTCTTTTCGCTTCTGGGCCTCTTCAGCCTGTCCTTCGGCCACAGACAGGGCCTCGCTTCGGTCGTTAACATAGTTTTGCACTTGTTGGCGGATCTCGTCGCGGAGTTTCAGGGCGGCTTTTCGCTCTTTGTCCGCCTCTTCGAGTGTTACGGGGCTCTGCTGCGCGTATTGATCGCGGCGCTGTTTTGCCGCGTCATACTGCTCTTCCGCTTCCTCCAAGGCTTTCTTTCGCTCTTTCATTTGTTCCTTGGTACGATCGCGGTCGAGCCGTATGTTTTCGATCTCGTACTTGTCGACGAGCTGCTTGTCCCTCTTGCGGTAATCATCGAGATAATCGATCTGGGCGCTGAACTTCTTGAGCTCGACCTCGTCGGCTTTAATCTGGGCTTTCCGGTCGTACACTTCCAAACGCTTCTTCTCAGCACCCAGGTCCAGCCGGACCTTGTTGGACCGGATCTGGGCGATCCGATCGACGGCCTCGAGATACCTTTGCTCGGCCTGGAAGTTCAAATCGAACTGGTCGGCGTCGATTTCCGCCCGACGGTCGAGTGCTTCGAGCTTCATTCGCTCGATATCCACCGCCACGCGACTTTCTTCCAGGGTGCGCTTGTAAAGCCGTTCGATCTCCTCGTTACGAATGGTTTCTGCCGTCGATCGAAGTGTTTCCGCCAATTCCCCCAACCCTTTCTGAAGGCTTTCGACGGCACGTTTCGCGGGCTCGTCGTCGAGTCGGGCGATGACCTCGCCGCTCTCGACCTTGTCGAAGAGCGTAAATGTGCTGTCGTACAACGGCGTGAGTTTCCCGTCCACGCCGGCGGCTACCGGCAGACGCACGGCTTCCACCTCGCCGATCGTCTGCGGGATTTGCCCGCGTTCGCGCCAAAGCCACAAGGTGGCGGCGATGCAACCAAGAAAACAGAATACCGGCAGCACGTTATAACGAAAACGGCGCCATCGATGTTTCAGCGGAGTTGGTATTCGGGTTCCGTCAGCCATGGATTACACTTCCGATTCATCTTCGCGTAGGAATAGCGAGACGTGTTCAATGCCTTCCGTTTGTTTCAAAGCCCACTGCAATTCGTCGCTGCGGGAAGGGTCGCGTAGCAAGAGTCGATAGGAGAGGTTGAGCCCCTCGTCGGTCAGTTTTCGTTCGCTGGCCAGCAGGACGCGCGAGGCATGTTGGCCCAAGACGCGTTTTAGCCCGGCCAGTCCGTTGACCAGATCGCCGGTCAATTGCAAGCTCAACACGGCGTCGAAGCGGTGCCGGCTTCCAAAGGCCGTCATTCGCAGATAGAGCAATACGGCGGCGATCCCCAACAGCGAGATCAAGGAGGTCGAGTAGCGCAAGGTTCCCACGCCCAACCCTTCCATGATCGCCCAAAGAATGAACGTGGTATCGCGCGTATCCTTCAACACGTTGCGGAACCGCACCACCGCGAAGACGGCCAGCAGCCCGAACGCGAACGCGATGCTACCGGACATCAGCATCATCATCATCGCCACGATGACCGGGATGACGACCAGCGAGCCCACGAAGGTCTGCGAGTAGGAGAGGCCCTTGTGGGTCCACATATAGATCCAGCCGACGAATTGCCCGACGACAAAAGCGAATAGCAACGTAAATACGGACGACATGGGTCCGCCGCTGGCGGCGCCGTAGTCTCCGTCGAAGATCATTTGAGTAAACTCGTTCATGTAGCCGTTCCCACCTGCAAGTTGGCGCCGTCTTCGGGTCGAATTCCCAGCGCATTGATACAGTGAATGTACTTGGGTACGGAAATCCGCTGTAAGTTGAAAGCCTGCGCCAGGTCATGCATCCAACTGGGGAAACGATCCGTGAATTTCATTTCGAGGATCACTCCGCCCACCTCCGGCCAGGCCCCCTGCGTCGGCAGTGCGAGATCCGCCCCCTGTTCATAGGGGCTTCCCAATAATTGGCGATCGAAGGTAACGCGAACCTGATCGCTGTTCGGCGAAACGTATGCCTCGCGAATGTACGAAACATAAGCCCGGCCTATCGCGCCCGTGGTGTTGCATAGGTCGCAGAAACTCAAAAGAGCGCTGCCGGCCTTCGGGTTGGTCTGGTCGCCCATCAAGCACCCCAGGTCGGGGATCAGGCCGTCGAGCATGCGGCGAACGCCTTTCCGCGTGACCATCGCGCGCTCTTTCTTAATCACATCGGTTACACGGCGCTTGATTTCGAAAAAGGCCGGGCTGTCCGGGTTGTTGTCGTAAAAGCGGATTCGAAGCTTGAATCGGTTCTTGATGCCCTGCATGGTCTGTCCGTAGAGCAACAAGTTGGGCGTATCCAAATAAAGGCTCGATATCGGATACGCGTTGTCCATCTCGGGGCGGCAATGTTCGTCCGGTTCGAGGTGGCTGCTGATGAAGTTCCTCATCCCGCGCGCAGTATCTTCGTCGATGATGTACTTCATCTCGAATCGACTAGCTTGAAGTCCGTGGCGGTAGGCCATCTGGCATCACCTCTTGCCGTTGTCCGCGCTCCTCGAACCGCGCCGCATTTAGCCGCGTCGCAAGGAGCATCCATATTACTCTATTCCGTTGTATGCCGCCGCGGCCGACAAGCCGAGCGCAAGCCGTTGTCACCCCGGATCAGAGGCAAGAACAACAAAACGACCTCGGCGAAACCATCCTGTAAAGGCTTCCGAGCCCTTTCCGCTTGGCGACATGGCGGAAACCACCGGTCCTACCGGAAGGTTTCCAGCGCTTCCCTATAGTTCTGTAATAACCTGGATTGCCAAGAAATTCAACCCCCCGCCGATAATCTTTTTTTCCGACAGAAGCCGATTGGCACGTTGTGAAATAGCGTAACATGTCTACTGGCAAGCAGTTACGCGAATCCCTTGCGACCGAACTTCCTTCGTTCCATCTTGGGGTGTTTCTTGCCCCGTTCAACCAAGTCGCGTCGGAAACACAACTCACACGGGGGGAACGATCGAAATCGACTCGCATCTCCGGCCGGGTATTCTCCCGCTCGGAATCGGTTCCCTGAAGTGCCGCGGTGCCGATCGGTTGGCGAAATCGGTCGTTCTTCCAAGACGGCCAACTCGAACTGCATGGGTCGGCGGTCGGATGGGAAGGTTTTCCGGTTAGGAAAACTATTATACCGATGTTTGCGGCTCGGGCCAGATTTGCGTTGGAGTTTTGGGTAGTTTGTTACGGTCGTAAGGTTGCGATTGTGCGCATTGTGCCGGTCGTGAGGGTCTGAGGGATTATTTCTAATGTGCGTACGAAAGCGGTTACGATGATTACTCCAGAAACTCCGAACCTGCCGTTCGCAACGATTGTACTGAAAACAAGAAT
Source organism: uncultured Planctomycetaceae bacterium (assembly GCA_964473065.1). Lineage (GTDB taxonomy): Bacteria > Planctomycetota > Planctomycetia > Pirellulales > Thermoguttaceae > CAYYOX01. The sequence continues at coordinate 21,629 of CAYYOX010000004.1, forward strand.
CGCAGCGGCTCACATCGCGTTTCGCACACCGTGTTATCCTCAGTCTGCCCACCATTTTCAGCGAGTTGTCCCATGCTCCACTCCACTTGGAAACTGTTTGTCCCGTCGCTAGCGCTGGCCGCGGCTCTTCTTTGCGCAAGCGTGGCGTTTAGCCAAGATGTCGAATTGCGATTCCTAGACCGCAGCCCGTCGTATCCGGTCTCGCCGCAACCGATGCAAGCGAGACCGATTGACGCAGAGCGAATGGGCGATAGGTTTCCGTCGGCCGGCTTTTCAAGCCAGGTGTCGACGGCAAATTATGTCACCATGCCCGTCACTTCGCCTGCGATGGGCGAAGCCTTTCCGCACGGTGCGTCGAACTACGCGACTCGCGACATACCGATTCCGGCCGTCAATTTGCCTCCCACGGCCAATCGGCCGTTGCCGGTTGCCGAGTTGGCCGTGCCTGGAACTCATGCTTTGCACAACCCGCTCCAAATGATTCCGGTTTCATCGAATTTCAATCCCGCAATGCAAGGTTCCATGAGACCCGAGCTTCCCAGCCCGATTCCCGACGCTCGAATGGGCGCTGTGATGCCCGTTAATCTCGACACGCTTCAACCTCCCGGGATCGAAAGACCGCGTCAACTGGACACGACCGATTGGGCGGCCGAAATGCGGCGACGAATGGACCGAATGGAACGTGATAAGCTAAGGGGGAAGAAGACCGAAGAGGAAGACGGCAGCAAGCGACCCTTGGTGCGAGTCGGCGGCCGAATATTCGCCGACTACGCCCACTTCGACCAAAGCAACAATCACAAGTCGATCTATGAAGATTTCGAGAACGGGGCCGAGTTCCGTCGGGCGAGAATCGTCCTTCGCGGCGAGGCGTTCTACGTCGTCGATTACAAGTTGGAGCTGGATTTCGCCAACACGGCCAACGTGGTCACCGATGTCGATTTCGGCGGCGGCGGACTGGCCGTCGTCGAAACGCCGATCGCGGCCGTTTCGTTCAAAGACGCCTTCATAGCGATCAAAGAGCTCCCGCTGCTGGGGCACGTGAAGCTGGGGCACTTCAAAGAGCCCTTCGGCCTGGAGTTTCTCACCAGCTCGAAGTATATCACGTTCATGGAACGATCGCTCGGCGGCGATGCGTTTATTCCCGGGCGAAGCATGGGCATTATGGCCTACGATTGGTCGGACAGCGAACGGCTGACCTGGGCCATTGGGGCGTTTCGTACCGAAATGCCGTCCGATCCGCCCTTCCGAAAGGACGATAGCGGCGGGACCTCGGTCACCATGCGTATGAGCGGGCTGCCCTGGTACGACGAAGCCACCGAAGGTCGCGGGCTGTTTCACGTGGGCATGGCCTACAGCTTTCGCCAGGTCGACAATGATCTGGCGCGGTTTCGCTCGAGGCCGGAGGCCAATCTGGCACCCGCGATCGTCGACAGCGACGACATCACCAATGCCGAGAACTACAACCTCCTGGGCGCCGAGGCGGCGATGGTCTACGGGCCGTTCTCGTGGCAAAGCGAGGCTTACGGCGCCTATGTCCATCGGATTGGGATGCCGCAGATCAACTACCGTGGCTTCTATACGCAGTTCAGTTACTTCCTCACCGGCGAACACCGCCCGTACAACCGCGAGTCGGGTGATTTCGGTCGCGTCAAGCCGTTCGAGAACTTCTTCCGCGTCCGCGACGAGGACGGTTGTGTTCAGACGGGCAAAGGGGCCTGGGAAATCGCCTACCGCTACAGCTACATCGATCTGAACAACGCCGATGTGCTCGGCGGTCGGGCCGGCAATCACACCCTAGGGCTGAACTGGTACCTGAACCCCTACACGCGCCTGATGTGGAATTTCGTCCAATCCCACTCCAACGCCCCGGGTGAAGACACGCGAGGCGATCTGAACGTCTTCGAGATGCGAGCCCAGATCGACTTCTAAACAGCATTTCGCGATTCGAGGCAAGTCCGTTTAGCCGCAATTCCGGGACATCATTTGCCCGCCAAACAAAAATCCCGCGAATGCGGATCCATCCCTTGAATCCGCAGGGAAAGGTCTTCTAGCCGAGTGGTCAGTACGTGGATGACCGGGCCTTGGCGCTGCAGACATCCTTCGGCCAATAGTAAGGTCGCGCCAAGGCCGCTTGCGGCTTTGCCAGGTCCCCTCTCCCTCTGGGAGAGGGTTAGGGTGAGGGCTTGCGTGTCCTTTCTACACCCTCACCCCCGGCGTAATCCGATCCGGCGAAGTTGCCAAAGAAAAAGCCCCACCGGAAAACCGATGAGGCTTTGAAAGTTCGCGGTCGAAAAGAATCAGGATCTACGTTTACGATACAAAAGAAAACCAAGAGCACCCGTTAGCAAAAGAATGATGGCGGAAGGTTCTGGGATGGGGGTGACTCTTGCCACACGGAACCCTCTGCCGTCGTACTCACGCAACTCGGTTTTGCTGGATTTACCGGAATTGAAGAAGGCGGTTAAGAGATCGATCGGGTCGGCATAATTGCCCCCACGCACACTAATCCCACCGGCAGTGATATTAGGCTCGTTCCATTCCTCCACGTTGCCACCCTGGTCGAACGTCCCGTAAGGGCTTTCTGACAGGCGGAAATAGCCGACCGGCGTTCTCCAGTAGGGGGCACCGATCGTGTAATCATCGTCGCCCATAGGCCCAAGCTCGCAGAAGTTGGCCGTATTGCCTGTATCGCCACCGGAGTTTCCGTTGTCAGGCCGGGCGTCTGTCCCGGTCGGGTAATCGTAGTAGACCGAGTTTTCGCCGTCGTAGTAGGCCGCCTTGTACCATTCGTCTTCGGAGGGAATGACCCACGTGGCATCACTCTCACGAGTTATGGCCAACAGGGCCGCATCGTCGTTCGCACCATTGAGAAAGTACGATCCGTCCTCTGTGGTGCTGCTGTCCTGTGCCCCGGTTGGCTGGTCGTTGTGCAACCAGTTGGCAAAGCGTGCCGCATCGCCCCATGAAACGTGGCTCACCGGCCGGCTCGCCCGACCCGACCACACGGAGTAGCTGTAGCTGCCTGGCGAGCCGCTCCGCTGGATTTTGCATCCCCAGGTGTTCGACCACATGTAGTTGTTGTACAGGCCGTAGGTGTCCGTTCTTGCCACGGCGTTGAGGAACTCGGTGTACTGCCCAGCCGTTACCTCGTATTTGCCGATGTCGTACGTGTAGTCCACGCGACCGGAGGCCAAAATGTTGAAGTGCGTATCGTTGGCGTTGCCCGCGTCGCCCACCGGTACGGTCTCAATGTCCACAGCCTGTGCCGTAGTTGCCAGAATTGCAACGGCTACCAACGTGGCGACGAATCTAAACAAGATCATGGTGCTTCCTCAATGCAAGTAGGTGCTAAGACGCAGCCTCCGGGCTTGCAGCCCAAGAAACGGGTATTGTGCATGTAGGACCCCTAGTATATCAGAATCCCAGGTTTTGTCAAGATTTGGCCGGCATTCTGGTGACGGGGTGTACCACCATGAAGCCGGCTCTAAAACTAGCCCCAGAATCGCCGGGAATCGGGCAGGGATTAGTCAGGATGCCCTACAGGGCGGATATGTAACGGCAAAGAGGGGCTTTTCAAAGGGTGAGGGCGATTCACCGGAGGAACATTTGCGCTGACCCCCGGCCGCTGCTCCCAAAGGGAGAGGGGAGAACTTTACTGCTGCTGACGAAGCGATTGGATCTGCCCGACGGCCTTGACGGCCTGCTCGATCAGTTGTGGATCGCGGGTCTTGCGTGCCGCGGCCAGGGCCTTCTTGACCAATTGGGTCGCCTCATCGAGACGCCCGGCCTTGACGGCCTGTTCGAGCACTTCGAGCAACCCCCGGGCAATCACAAGCTGTGCCTCCGGGCCGCGGGCGCGTCGGGCTGATTTTTCCAAGGCGGATGCCTTTTCTTGCAGCACGTCGATCGAGTAGAAATCGGCCATTCGCTCGACCGCTTCGACGGCCAGGGCCGGCTCGCCGAGCGTGGCGGCCATGTCCCGGGCCTCGGCGAGCATTACGAACCGCACGGCCGGGGCGGCGGTGACTGTTTTTGCACGGGCCAGCAGTTCCCGAGCCAGTTCGAGACGGGACGCCTTGTCCGAGGCCTCGGCATACGATTGCTTGAACTCTTCGCGGAGGGTCCGCAGGGCTTTGCGGATCTGGGTCTTGCTGGGCGGGGGATCAAGGTTTGCCGAACGGCCGCCTTTCGGGGCCATGCCCAGCAGCGGCAGCAGTAATTCGACTCTCACTCCGCCTTGTGCGGCTTCTTGCCAAAGACGGCGGGCATGCTTCCGATCACCCTTGGCATCGACCGCATGGAAGGTGCCGACGATGGTCTTTGTGCCGGGGTCCTTGCCGAACGTCTGATCGACCAGTGTCATTATGATCGACATCGGCAGTTGCTCGACCTGCCAAGTCCGTATGCGTCCGGCGGTTTTGACGGTCAGTTGCTGTCGGTCGGCCTCGACGATCACCACGCGGGTCTCGCCGACGGCCAACTCGGCCCCACTTTCCAACTCGGCCACGCTGTCGCGCAATCCGTTGAAGAACTGGCCGAGATAGTTCGAAACCGTCGCGAGCAGCTCGGCCTGCGTCCGCTGTTCGGGAGTTTGGGCGTCTGCGCCGAGTTTCTCCAGGTGCCGCCCGGCAGCTTGCAAATCACGCTCTGCCATGGCCGCCAAGGCGTCCGACGCCGCCCGGGAAAAGGCCGCTTGCTGGGCCGGGTCGACTTGCGGTTGTGTCGCGGGTTGCTCGGGCGGAGGTGTTTGCTCCTCGGGCTCGTCGGGTTCTTCTGGCTGCCGCGGCGCCATCGCAACCGTTTCGGGCGGTTGTCCAGTGGGATCGCTCGGCTCGGGGTCAGGTTGCCGTGGGGGTTGTGCAATACTGGCTGCCGACGGCACGGGCGGTTGGTCGGCGGAGCGACGATCGGTATTTGCCAGAAGGAAGGCCCCTCCAATCCCCAAGCCGACAAGGACCGACAGGAGCAAGCCCACCGGTAATCGGCGGCCCGCTTTCTCGGACGCGACCACAACCGCAGGCTCGCTACCCAGCGTCGGGGTCGTCGGTGCGTCGGAGGCGACCGGTTCTGCCGCGCGGACCGGCTGCGTGAGGCTTCGGTCGTAGGCCGCCCTGCTCGCTTGGTCCGACAGGCAGACCTTGGCGGCGCCCAGTTGATCGAGCAAGCGTCCCCACTCGGCCGCATTCTGGCCGGGACGGATTTTGCGGACCTTTGCCATACGGACATCGGCGGCGTGGGCAATCACTTGGGCGTCACTCTCTAGTCGCGGAATTCCCAGGAGCGTATAATGGTCGGGCGGACGCCGGGCGTCGGTAATCCCCAGCCAATCGGTGTACGGGTCAAAAGAAGCAGGCATGGCATCCATCGGGGGCAAAACTGCTTCGCGGCCGGGTCGGTCCGGCGCGCTGCTCTCCAATGTTACTGTTCTCCATTATCACCGAGCGCTGTGGACACTGCAAGAGAACCAGCGGTTTCTCGTTACCACCGCGGAAATCTCGGTTGGCGGACTCAGGGCCCCATATTCGAGCCTTCGAGTAACGGTCCGATCTTGCATCGACGGGGTTTAAGTAGGTGAAAGAGGCCTGGGCAGTCGCCGAAGTAGCCCAGCGGCCCTTAGTGCTTTTAGGGGGAAGGCGAAATAATCATTAGCATCCGAGTAGCTGGCTTGGTAATATGGAATAGAGGCTAATAACCATTTGGGACAAGTGGATCGTCTGGAACGATTAGGGCGATCCCGGAACTTTTCGGAGTTGGCACATTGAGATTCTCAGCAACGGCGGAACTCTGCGCGGTGATAGTTATCACGATCGCGGTCTGTTGGTCGGCTACGGCGGCGACTTTGGTTCAAAAGGCCGAGTCCGATGTGGTCGGCGTCTTGGCGTTGGTCGTTGACCAGCAAGTGGCCAAGGAACTGAAACTGACCGATCAACAGCGCGACCAGCTACTCGATTTGATCGACGCCCGGGAAACCGAGGCTATCGAACTGATTTCGCTACCGGCCGAGCAGCAGAAGGAAGAGTTGGCCGCCATGCGTCGCGAGTCGGAGGCCCAAGGGTTGGCCCTCTTGACTCCCGAACAACGGGCCCAGTTCGAGAAGATTCGCCTTCGCCGTGAAGGCTTGGCGACTTCGGCCAAACCCGAGGCGGGCGAAAAACCGGAACGCTCCGAAGAGCCGCAAGGCCAAGTAGCCGACATCCCTCGTCAGCGCGACGAGCAGTTCGAGCCGGCCACCGAAAACGAGAAGCCCGATCCGCCGCAAGTGGCGACCAACGCGCCGAGGCAAATTGGAGCGAAGGCCACGACCCCGGGAATGCTTCGCTTCAGTTTCCGTTATCAGCCCTGGAAAGACGTGCTCGAGTGGTTTGCCGACGAGGCCGACTTGTCGTTCGTGCTGGACGCGGCCCCGGAAGGGACGTTCAACTACACGGACTCTCGCGAGTATACGCCCGCCGAAGCGATCGACGTGCTCAACAGCGTGCTGCTGACCAAGGGCTATACGTTGATCCGCCGCCAGCGGATGCTGATGTTGATCAACCTCGAAGACGGCATTCCGCCGAACCTGATCTCCACCATTCCGGTGGAGGAACTCGACAGCAAGGGTGAATACGAGTTAGTCAGCGTGCTCTTCAATCTAGAGAAGACGAATCCCGGGGAGTTGCAAGAGGAACTCGGACAAATGATCGGTCCCCAAGGGTCGATCGTGCCGTTGACCAAATCGCAACAGCTCATGGTCACCGAGACCGCCGGACGGCTGCGAGCGATTCGCTCGGTCATCGAGCGGATCGAAAACCCCAAGGGCGAGGAATCGTCGACGATGCAGGCCATCGATATCGAATTCGCGCTGGCCGACGAAGTGCTCGACGTGGCCCGGCAAATGCTCGATATCCCGGCCGATCAGAACGCCAAAGCCGACGGCTCCTTGCGTCTGACGACGGATCCGTTGGGTAATCGCATTCTGGTCACGGGAACGCCCGAGATGTTGGAAAAGGTCAAGCAGATCATCGAGGTCGTCGATGTCGCGGGCCCGGGGCAATTAGATCCGGGAGTCCTGCAAGAGTCGGTCCAACTGGTTGTTTACACGGTGACCACGGCCGATTCCGAGTCGGTCCTGGCGGTGATGCAGACCCTCTTGGAAGGCCTGCCCGACGTTCGGCTGACCGTCGACGCGAAGACCGGCAATCTGGTTGCCTTGGCGCGGCCCTCGCAACACAAAACGATCAAGGCCACGTTGGATCAGTTGCAACGTGATGCACGTCGCGTCGAAGTGATCCACTTGCACACGGTCGATCCGCAACTGGCCGTCCTGTCGATCAACAAGCTGTTCGGCGCGGCAAGCGAAGGCGGGCAAGGCAACGCGCCGTTGATCGATGCCGACCCCTCCACGAATCAACTGCTGATCCGCGGAACGGACGCCCAAATCGAGGAAATCCGCTCCTTGCTGGAAAAGATGGGCGAGTCGGATTCGGAAAACGGTCGGCTGGGCAATCGTCGGAACGTGCGGATGTTGGAATTGACCGGAGCAGACGCCGAAGCGGCCTTGCAGCAGATCCAGCAGATTTGGCCTTCGCTGCGGCCGAACAAGATCCGCTTCGTGACGCCTTCGGCCGTGGTCCCCTCGTTGGAATCGCATCGCGACGGCGAGGCCCCGCGACGGCGACTGCGGATTCCGCTGCCCGGTTCCCGGTTGCAGTTTCTCCCACGGCCGAGTCCTGCTCCGGAAAAGACACCGTCACCGAAACCGACCAGTGACGCCCCTGAGTCGACGACCGTCGAGCCATCGCCGCCCGTAGACCGCACAACGCGGCTGCCTGGCGGCGTGCGGATTTTCTTCGTCTCGCAAACGGCAGCCGAAGAACCGGCCCCGGCCGCCGCGGTTGAAGACAAGGAACCCGAATCCACCATCGGGGCGCCTATCATCGTAGCCCCCGGGCCGGGCGGTGTGATGATTGCCAGCGACGATCTCGACGCGTTGGACGAGTTCGAGGAATTGCTGACCACCCTGGCCGGCGAAGGGCTGGGCGCCAACTCGGAGTTGACCGTCTTCTATCTGAAGTATGCCAAGGCCTCGTTCATTGCCCAAACCCTTGATGATATCCTCGGCGGCGGTACGCTGGCCAAGGAAGACGGCGGGGGCGGCGGCGGCTTGGTCGGCGACATGGCCCGAAACGCGATGGGTGATATGGGCGGTGGAATCATGGGCGCCCTTTTGGGACTCGGCGGGGCGGCAGGCGGATCCATCGCGCCTAGCGGACCGATCAAAATCACGCCCGACGAGCGGCTGAACGCCCTGTTTGTCCAGGCCGCGCCGGCCGATGTGCAAACCATCGAACAATTGCTGGAGGTGCTCGATCAGAAAGAGACCCCCGAAGACGCCGTGGTCATGCCAAAGGCCAAGATGGTTCCGGTCCAGAACACCCCGGGCACCGAGACTGCCGAAATGCTCCAACAGGTCA
>CAYYOX010000004.1:30091-30547 GCA_964473065.1 uncultured Planctomycetaceae bacterium
GCAGGCGTACGCCGGAAAGCCGGGTGCGTTGCAAAGCCGCAAGCGGCAAATGTGAAACGCCGCAAGCGGTGATTAGGGGCCTTCTTCTCGTACCAAGCGGCTGATCTGCTTGAACTGCGGCGTGCCGGCTATCTCGCACCATTCGAACAGGGCCGACTCGGTTGTGGTCAACGCCGCGCCGGCCGAATCCATCCGCGAAAGGGCCGTGCGATAGTCGATCTCGAATCGCGACCCGACCGCGTCCACGGCCAGGTAAACGCGCCAACCGCTGGCCAAGAGGTCGAAGACCGTCTGCTGAACACACACATGGGCCTCGATGCCGCAGACCACCAGCTTCTGGATCCCGCGTTCTTGCAGATCCGCGAAGACGCCCGGGCAGCCGCCGCAACTGAATGTCAGCTTCGACGGCACTTCGCCAAGCCGCTCGGCCAGTTCAGGGACGGTCGGGCCCAACCC
>CAYYOX010000005.1:0-26784 GCA_964473065.1 uncultured Planctomycetaceae bacterium
TTACAGGATTGACCGGATACTGTTTCATCCGGTCTTCTTGGTTGTGTTGAAGTTTATGGTTTGCGATTCTTCGTTGCAAAGCCGCAAGCGGCTGGGAAGTGGTGGGCGACCCGTCGCGCACGGCTGTGTCTTACCTCAGCCCGGATGCCCAACTGCTTAGAAACAGCAGCAAGAACGCGGCCAACACCAGGGTGTTCAGTGCGATGGCCCAATAGACCAGGAAGTGCGACCGGGGATCAACGGTGCGGTGATACAAACGATGTCTCAAGATCAACCACATCGAGTAGACGTTCAACAAGCCGAAGAAGACTATCCCGAACTCCGCAGCCACCCAAGCACGTAGGGCGATCGCATGGATCTCCTCCCATGCAGCCTGGGGATCTTCTTCCAGATCGGCCGATCCCGTTTCGCCTTCCCACGGCATTGCTGTGGGCGGTGCATAGTAAAGCCCTTGAACGAAGCCGGTAATCAGCAGGACGTTGGCGGCCAGCAACAAGAGGATCACGACGCCCGCAACAGGACTCAGCGCATACGCTGCAAGGATCTCGAAGCCGACCATGCCGTTGAGCACGGTCCAAGGAAGGCAAAACCCGATGATCAGGGCAAGCATCGGTCCCGGCGGCCCTTTCGTTTCGACCGGTTCTCGTACGGGCGGCGCGTCGACCTCGGCAAACTCGGGATCTTCCTCGCCCTCGCACGTCGTCCCGCACGACCAGCAAACATCCAGCAGACCGTCCACCTGGGCCTCACACTTCAAACAGGTCCAAGCCTCCGCCGACTCGTCCGCGGTCTGTTCGAGAATCCCTACCGCCTGCGGTAGATCCGACTCGGCGACCACGACCTTCACGCCCGAGAGTGCCGTGCCCAAATGCCACAACCACCCGATCGTGTTTTCGTCGGCCAGAAATGCTTGAACACCGGCCGCCTCAAGCCGGTTTCGCACTATATCCGCCTCGATCGGCGTGGAAAAGGAGGCCACGGTTTTCAGATCGTCAGACATCGCTCACTTCCCTCCTATATATGGTAATTCGAGAGAAAGTTCCCATTCTTGCCAACGGTATCCGAATTATCCCGACTTTCCACACGGCAGACAAGCCCACCCTACTTCAACTTGCTCTTTCCCCTTTTCCCACTTTCCCTTTTTTCCTCCCGCTTTGCTTCTACTTCAGGCTGTAGGTCAGGGCTTGCCTTGACGTTTTCCCGTCATGTGCCATCACTTCACTGCGTCAGGGCGAGCCCTGACCTACAGAATTCCCGAGCGGCTGGGGTTAGTTGGCTTGGCGTTGGCGATACATGTTGTAGCCGACGTTGCGGACGGCCGCGATGGTTTCGGCGTAGGGGGTGTCGCAGATGTCCAGTAGGCCGATTTGGTAGTTCTCGCCGTCGCCGCGGCCGGTGGTGGCCTGGTCGCCGTATTGGAACCAGTGCGTGCCGATGATCCGCGGGTTCTTCAGTGCACCCTGGACGTAGTTCTCGTAGGCCTCGGCCCGCTGTTGTTGGTTGGCCATTGGCACGAGGCCCGTGTGAAGCATCCCGCGATCGAGCGCGCCGAAGTGGAATTCGCCGATCACGATCGGCTTGTCGCACCCGTCGGGCAAGCCCAAGTCGGCCACGCTGCGGTTGTAGCGGTTGAAACTGACCACGTCGCAATACTTGACCGACGCCTGGACCGCCCGATCGTTGACCCAGGCGAAGCGGCAACCGAAGTAAAGCCCGTCGGGATCGGCCTCTTTGACCGCCTGGCGACACACGCGAAAATACTGCTCGGCCACTTGCGTATAGAACGCGGCCAGATCCTCGCGAGCCTTCTGCTTGTCCGGCGGCGTGGTGTTTTGCAGCAGGGCGGCCCACGAGTCGTGCTCGGTTCCCCAAACGGCGTTAAGCCGCTGAATCGTTTCGTACTTTGCTTTGAGCGTATCGAGAAACGCCCCCTTGGCCGGCTGATCCGGCGGCGAGGCGAGCGTGGCAACGGCCAGCGATAACTCATCACCCCAGCTAAGCTCGTTGTCGACGAAATAGCCCAGGCAATAGGGATCGCCGCCCGTTGGACCCGCCTCTCGAGCCAAACGTTTCTCCAGCGACTGCTTGAACTTCGGGTCGAACGGGTCGGGGAACTTGCTCCAATAGCCTTCGCTGCCCTCGATCTTTCTCGAACTGGCGCCGGCCGTGACGACGTAGGGTGTCTTGCGCATCCGATAGACGGCCGGGTCCGACCAGTTGGCGATCGTGTTCATCCCCCAGCTACGCAACCTTCGGTGTGCCAACGCGTTGAACTTCCCGCTCCAGGCGGTGCCGTACTTTCGCGACAAGTTGAGGCTCGTGAAGTTGAACGTCTCGAACGATTTGCCCTGATAGTAACCGTGCGGGGCCCAGCCCGATTTGCCGTAGAATTGTCCCGCTGCCGACTCCTTGCCCGGCAAGTCGGCAAACCAGTGCTCGCGGTCGGTGATCGGCGTGTAGCCGCTTGACGAGCGGACGCAGTCGGCGCCGTGCGACCAGAACAGCCGGCCCTCGGGATCGACGAACCACCACTTGCCGGCCTGTTTCTCCACACGAAAGCGTCCGGTGGCTTGAAGCTTAGGCCCGGCCTGCCAGCCGCCGTACTGGTTCCAATCATCCGGTCCGGGATGAGCTGCTCGATCCTCCGATTCCTCTTGCTGGCGAGCGGCGAAGTCATCGTCGTCGTGAAGCTTGCCGGGCCAATCCTTGTGGACATACTGCCCAAAACGGTCGATCATGGGGAACAGCGCGTCGAGATCCTCGGGCAAGGGATTGGCCGGCGAACCTTCCACGCGGATGTTGCCGAGCTTAAAGGCATGGTCGACCGAAGGCCGGCCCACGAAGACGATCAACTGCACCACGCGGCCTAAGTCGATCCCGCGTCCCTGCTGCCATCCGCCCGGATAGCCTCGCATACCAAACAACTTCGAACTCGCCTCTTCCGACACTTTCCCGGCAAGCTGCACCTTCAGCCTTCCCCGCTCGCCCGGCTTCAGTGTCAGGCGACCGGAGAGCCAGTTGCTCCTCGCGGCCGAGTCGTGATCGTCGACCCGCATGTTAACCTCGACCCGATTGGTTCCCACGTTCTCGATGTCGACGGAGATATTCGCCGACGCGGCCAAGTTCCAGCCGCCTTCCGGCGCCCCCAGCGTAATCCCGGGCCAATCGGTCGAGTGGCCCGTTTTCACACGAAGCTGCGAATCGGCCAGATCCAGTTGCACGTCGTTCGGTTGAACCTTAGCCAAGTCGAAGTCGTCATCGAAGCGCACCAAAACCTTGTCCTCGGCAATCGAAGCGGTGGCAAGTATCGCCAGCAAGACGGTCGAGAGAAACGCGAGCAGATGGTGTTGGCGTGACATGGGAAACTCCTTTTGTAGATGACAAGTTCAATCGGCAGCCGCCGCACGTTATGTATTAGCATAACGGCTGCGCGGGTCGTTGCAAAGCCGCAAGCGGCTGGGGATTGGTGGGCGAAGCCCACCCTACTTCAATCGCTTGCTTTTTCCCCTTTTCCCACTTTCCCTTTTTTCCTTCCGCTTCTACTTCAACCGACTCTCCACGTTGAATCCCATTTGCTTCAACTGTTCGCGTACCGCCGGCTCGGCGAGCAACTCTTCCATTGCGGCGATGGCCGGCCGATTGCGTCGGCTTTTGGGGATGATGAAATCGTATCGCTCGTCTTCTAGGGCCAGGAAACCCAGGCCGGCATGGCGGGCGACCCACTCGATGGCGATGCCCCAGTCGGCACGGCCTTGGACAACGGCCGCCGCCACCGCGTTGTGGCTGCGGGGTTGGACCGCGTAGCCGGGCGGCTGCGCGCCGGCCAACAGCCGATCGATCAGGATCCGTGTGCCGCTGCCCTGGTTGCGGTTGACCATCACGCACGCCGGATCGTCTTTGACTCGAGCTATTGCTTCCCGCGCATCGAGGCCCTCGAACCGCTCGTCTTTCGGCCGAAACACCAGGCCTTGCAGCCGGCCGTAGCCTTCGATCAGCTCCAAGTCGTCGGTCAACAGCGGCAGGTTGTACTCGCCCGAGTCGGGATCCAACAAGTGCATGCCGGCCATGTCACACTCGCCGCGACCGGCCGCTTGCAGGCCGCCGGTCGAGCCGACCGCCATGAACTTCGTCGCGAAACCGCGCTGCTGCAGTCGGCTCAATAGAAAATCGAGACCCACGCAGTGGCTGCCGATCACGACCAGATCGGCCAATTGCAACTCGCCGCCGAGCAACTGCACCTCGACCGGGGCGCCGGCCTCGACGATCTCTTCGTGGCGTCCGATAGTCACGAATCCGTCGGCCTGACTGAAGGTGGTGACCGAGCCGGAACCCTTGCCCATGGGATAGGCGGCCAGACCGTCCGGGCCTTGCACGAGTCCGACCAGCAGATACTCGGTTCGCCCGATCTGCGAGTTGACTTTCACGGCCAATCGGGCGTCTACCTTGGCCCGTTGCAAGGCCGGCCGACCGCCGAGCATGCGAATCACTGGGGCAACGAACTCGTGGAAGGTGAAGATGGCCGAGGTCGGAAAGCCGGGCAGGATCACGACCGGTTTGCCCCGATCGGCGGCCAGGCAGATCGGTTTACCCGGCTTCAGGGCCACGCCATGGGCCACGATCCCCGGCTCGGACAGTTCGCTGACGACCCGATAGGAAAGATCACCGGCCCCTTTGCTCGTACCGCCGGAAAGCAAGACCACGTCGGCCTCTTGCAACGCCTGCTGCAAACGCTCGCGGAGTTGGTCCAGGTCGTCGTGTACGATGCCCAACATCAGCGGCTGCCCACCCAGTTCGCGAACCGCGTCGGCCAGGATCCGCGCGTTGCTGTCGAAGACCATACCCGGCCGCATGGGTTGGCCCGGCTCGATGATCTCGTCACCCGTCGAAACAATGGCCACGACCGGCCGCCGCCAGACGGGCACTTCATCGACGCCGATCGCCGCCAGCACGCCCGTCTCACGACTGGTCAACAACTGCCCTAGCCTTAACACGGTCTCCCCGCCCGTTACATCGCTACCAGCAAACGACACCCCAAACCCGGGCGTAACGGCCTTGGTAACCAAAACACTCCCTCTCCCACTGGGAGAGGGCTGGGGTGAGGGCGAATTCCTCCCTCTCCCTTTGGGAGAGGGTTGGGGTGAGGGTTCTTCCGTCTCCGTAAACTCCACCATCACCACCACATCAGCCCCGCGCGCCAACATCCCGCCGGTGGCAATCGTAATGGCCGTGCCCGGCGCGACTTCCTGCGTCGGCACCACGCCGGTGGCCAAAACCTCTTCCAGCAGTTCCAACCGCCGTGGTTCTTCCTCCAGGGCCCCATACGTATCGGCCGCCCGCACCGCGTAGCCGTCGTAGTTCGATCGATCGAACGACGGCACGTCAACCGTGGCCGCAACGTCCTCGGCGAGCACGCGGCCCAAGGCGTCGGCCAAGGGAACCGTTTCGACGCCCAAAGCCTGGCAGTCGATCGCCCCACGGAAGCGGCGTTCGGCTTCGTCACGATCGATGACGTTGAGGAATTGTTCTTGAGACATATTTCGCGTTAACCACCAATCGTTTAGCGGTCGCCGGCACGGCGACCTTGCCTGACGTTCAAGTCGCCGTGCCGGCGACTGCTAAACATTCTTTGTTCGAGTCGCCGTGCCGGCGACTGCTAAACGTTGTTTGTTCAAGTCGCCGTGCCGGCGACTGCTAAACATTACTTGTCGTACAAATACACTTCCACTTCGTCACCCGGCGGGTGGCCTTCGCTGTCGGGTGGGATCAGGACGAAGCCGTCGGCTCTAGTGGTCGAGGAGAGGACCGACGCGCCGGCAATGGCCATCGGCTCGGCTTGGCCTTCGACCACTTTCACCCGCATGTAGTCGAGCCGCCCGACGGTCGAGACGATCTTTCGTGCCAAGAGCAACCGCACACACCGATAGGGCCAGTCGGCCGATCGGCCGCCGAGGCTGCGAATCGCTCGCCCGGCAAAGAAATCATACGCACACAGACACGAGACCGGATTGCCCGGCAAGAGGAACACGAGTCGGCCGTCGAGCGTGCCCATGCCGGTCGGGCTGCTGGGCCGCATGGCGATCCCGTGGATCGGCAACTCGCCGTGCTCGCGCACCAACGTCGGGGCGTGGTCTTCCTGCCCGACGCTCGAACCGCCCGAGACCAGCACCACGTCGCAATCGGTCCGCATGGCTTCGAGAATATCGTCGGGCGTGTCGGGCACAATGCCCGGGTTGAGCACTTGCCCGCCGTCGCGTCGGACCAAGGCTTCGAGCATCGGGCCGTTGGAGTCGACGATCTTGTTCGGCTCGGGCATCGACCCGGCCGGCAGCAGTTCGTTGCCGGTGACCACAATCCGTACACTCGGCCGCCGGATCACGGGCACTTCGGCTTGGCCGATCGACGAGAGGACGCCGATATCTTGCGGTCGCAGCACGCGGCCGGCGGGGAGGACCTCGGTTCCGGCCGCAATGTCTTCGCCGATTCGCCCGACGTGCTTTCCCGGCGAGACGTCGCCTTGGGCCAAGATCTTTTCGCCTTGGATCTCGACCACTTCGACCGGCAGCACGGCATCAGCGCCCTCGGGCATCGGCGCGCCGGTCATGATCCGCACGGCCTGACCCGATTGCACCTTGCCATCGAACGGCCGGCCGGGCATCGATTGGCCCACGACGAGAAGCTCGAGCCGGTTATACTGCGAGGCCCCCATGGCGTCGGCCGCCCGAACGGCGAACCCGTCCATCATCGAGCGCTCGAAGGCCGGCACATCGACCCGACTCGCGATCACCCGGTCAAGCACTCTTCCGGCCGCGTCGAATAGCAACACGTCTTCCGCCAGCAACTGTGTTCCATGCCCATCGAGCCAGATCAGCGCATCGGCCACGGTGGTTCGTCGGGCGAACCCCCGCATACGTACGTCATCGGATGATTGGGAACGGCCGGGCATGTTCGTTCTTCATTGCCGCGGAGGGTAAGGATTGCCAACAACTACGAACCCCATTGGAACGCATGGCATCTTGCCATTCAAGCCCCCAAAAAACAGAATCGTAGGGTGGGTCGAGGAACGAAGACCCACGCGGAATCTGGGGCGAGTATAAAATGGTCTCACGCAAAGGCGCTAAGACGCAAAGAAGAGTTGGGGAAGACGCCTTTTCCTTCCTTTGCGTCTTGGCGCCTTTGCGTGAGACTTTCTGGATCGACGGTAACGGCTAGCGAGTGGCCACGCCAACGTTATTGCTGAACGTCATGCTTACGGACATTGCTAATCGAATAGCCTTGGACTTCAATGTGGTAAAGATCAGCCTCGTCAAGACCAGCATCGTTGTGGATCTGTTTGATGATTTCCTCCGTATCCTCGTACGCACGTTGCGCAAACTCAATTGTGCATAGCTCTTCCCATCGAGTCAACGGTTTCCTGCGTCGGATCTCTTCCAGAGTACCAACTTCGGTGGTTTCAGGGGGTGCTAGAGATTCATTCTTTCCGTGCGCAATAGCGTCACGAAAACAAAACAGATCAGTGAGTGTCTGATAAGGCCGTTCGCCATCCGTTTTGTCGATGCCAAGATGGGAACGAATGATATTGAGCTTTGCCTTGTGCGGCAAACGCTCCATTTCCTCCCAGTACGGGAAGAGTGCCGCACCGACATGGTTGAGATACGCCTCGACTTTGAACGCGGCCATAAGAATGGCCGCCATGCATTCATGGAACCATCCGTCCCGCTTCTCTTTCGTATTTGTGAGAAGCACATTGTTGGCATTCGATAAACCCGCAAACGGTTTCACGTTGCGGCTACGCCTTACGGTGGCCTTTATTCTCTCGTCGGTCATGATTGTCCTAACTGTCCAACGGTTGTTATCGAAAAGTAAGCCGAGCTCTTGTCCCTTGCTGCAGGATGTATTGGAACGGATATTGCCCGATAATTCAATGCCTTCCTTCCTCTGCGTCTTAGCGCCTTTGCGTGAGACCCTTTCGTATCGATGGTTAACGGTTTACGCGTGGGTCTTCGCTGCTTGACCCACCCTACCTTGCTATATCCTGCTCACAGGTCGACTTTCTCGGCGGCGGCTTCGACCTGTTCGAGGGTCTTTTCGGTGCTGCTGGGGTCGACCTCGCGGCAGGTTTCGGTGAGCCCGGCGGCGATGTCTTGCAAGTCGGCTCGCCACTCGTCCTCGGTCACGTCGGGCGGGCAGAGTTGCATTAGTTCGCCGATCAAGAGGATCAACCGCAGCAGGTGCCGGAAGACGACGCCCTCCTGCTTTTGTAGCGACTTGCTGGTGACGTACTTATTGAAGTCGCCGAACTGGAGCACTTCGCCAGCCGCCCAGACGCCGGCCGTGCGAACGTCGTGTACGCCGGGGAAGTCGTAGTCGAACTGCAATCGCAGCTTGTCGGCCAAGGTCAACACCCAGACGCGATCTTCGTCGTAGGTGCGTTGGGGGCGGTACTCTTCTTCCTGCGGCGGGGCGACGAGTTGGTCGGCCGTGACCAGACCCAGTCGCAAGAGCTGATCGTTCAGCCGCGTGGTGGCCAAGGGACCTTGCGGCAATTCGTCGTGCTTCGGCACGCGGACGAAGCGGCCGACCGAATTGGGTAATTCCAGCACGCTCTCCATCGCCTGGATCCGTTCCTCGCGATTGGCGATCCCCATTTGATTGACCAGAAAGACCCCGTACAGCGGATTCATCCCGCGCAAGGTCACCAGATGGTGCAAGGTCTCGGTCGGATAGACGAACTCGGCCTGATAGGGGGGCCGTTTCTCGGGCTCTTTCACGGGCACAGCCTGCCCGGCGTTCACGAGCGACTCTTGGATGAGTAACTGCGTCTTGGTCTTCTTGGGTTCTTCTGTTTCGATCGGTTCCGGTTCGTCGGACTTCGGCGGTTCCGGATCGAGCAGCACATAGCCGGCCCGCCAGAGCGTGATCAACATCGCGTCGAGCTCTTCGCCAGCCATCTGGAGATGCTTGCTGTCCATCAGACGCTTACTGACCAGCTTGCGCACGAGGTCCACGTTCGGTGAGGCTTCGATCATGTAGGCCAGCAGCCGCCATGGCAACTGGCCCGTGCTGCGCAGGTCACCTGGCGGGGCGTCGCGCAGCTTGTCGTACTGGGCCTCGGTCCAATACTGTTCCGTGGTGCGGCGTTTGGGCATCTTCTTCTTGAGCCTCTTCTTGGCCTTCAATAGGCCCGGATCTTTCGTGTTCTCGGGAATCTGCTCATACTGCTCGCGCCATCGGGCGATCTTCACGTCGTCCTCGTGGGCCAGCACATAGACATAGCCCTGGGTGTCGAACTGCGGGCGGCCCGCGCGACCGAAGATCTGATGGGCGCTGCTGGGTTCCATCACCCGCTTCTTGCCCGGCGGACCCTTGAGGATGTTGGGCAATACGACCGATCGGGCCGGCAGATTGATGCCTGCCGAGAGCGTTTCGGTGCAAATGGCCACGGAAAGGAGCTTGTGCTGGAACAGTTCCTCGACCACCCGCCGATACTTGGGCAACAGGCCCGCATGATGCACGCCGACCCCGCGCAATAGGAGCTGCCGCAACTTCGGCCCGGCCCCTTGCGACCAATCATATTCCTTGAGCTTCTCGACCAGTCGGGCCTGTTGTCCGTCGGCCAACATACTCTTGCCCTTGAGCTGCTCGGCGACCGTCCAACATTGCTCGCGGTTGAAGCAGAAGACCAGCGCGGGCGTTCGCCGGGCCTCGTCGGCGCCCTTGGCCATCTGTTCGACGTGCTCGGTCAACAATTGGTCGCCTACCCAGTGGAACGTCAGCGGCACCTTGCGCTGATCGCTTTGGACCAGTTCCAGATGTCGGTCGAAGTTCTTCTTCAGCCAGCCGACGAACTCGAGCGAATTGCCGACCGTGGCCGAGAGCAACAGCGTGCGGACGTGCGGGGGTAGCAGGGCGAGCGAGAATTCCCAAACGATCCCGCGCTCCCGGTCGTTGAAGCTATGGAACTCGTCCATCACCACGGCCCCGACTTCCGCAAAGTCGAAGGCTTCGGTATGCAGCAGTCGGTTGAAGAAGATTTCGGCCACCACGACCAGCACGCGGGCGTCGGGATTCTCGCGGCGGTTGCCGGTCACCAGGCCGACGTCCGTGGCGGCGAATCCCCACTTGACGGCCATCTGCTGCATCTCGCGAAACTTCTGCTCGGTCAATGCGATCAGGGGCGTGGTGTAATAGGCCGTCTTGCCGGTGTGCAGCGACTCGAACAGGGCCGCCTCGGCAATCAGCGTCTTGCCCATCCCGGTCGGCGCACAGACCAACACCCCTTGCTCGGCGGAAAACCAAGCCAGCAGGGCCTCCTCCTGAACCGGATACAGATCGAAGGAGAGTTGATCGAAGTAAAGCTCGGCAAGTTCGTCCCGTGACGGCATAGGAGTTATGGTTTCTTAAAGGGTCTGGCGGGAGGTTCCGTGCAAACCATCATTCTAACACCACAACGCCACAAATTCACCCCGGGGGGGGAATTGCAGGGTGGGTCGAGCAGCGAAGACCCACGCGTCAACTACGGTCCTGTCCCGCCGGATTGCCTTTTTTCTGCCAGGTCCGGATAAATGGTCTTGAGCGTATAGAGATGCGGCCATGCGAAAGATACCGGTTCTCCTTGCCCGAAGAATCCAACGCGATCGGCAGCCGAAGCGTGGTGGGCACGACCGGCCAGACTCCAGCGGTCATCCAGAAACACCTCTACAATATCCCCGTCGAGAAAGACTCTCAAGGTCATGGGGCGGTCCGCGACAATCGAAACCGCGCTTTCTACCAGTCAGCGCTCCTCGCCCGCGTCGCGCAAGATCACACGTCCTCTGCGGCTATAGAGACAGACTGCATACCCCGGATGGTCGCGGTCTCCTCGGCGGAAAACAATTCCCGCCTGACCGCCGCCGTCGGCCATGGTAACCGCAGTCTCCAATTCAAACCGGGAAAACGCGCCCGGCAGCCAGATCTCCGAGCGCTTGGTTCCTCCCTTTCCTGCAATGCCATCTTGGTTGCGCGTCCAGGTTCCGTCGACGATGTGCAACGGCTCCTCGGGTCCAAACGCCCGATCCGAATCCCGCAACGCGAGAAGCTCTCGCGGCGGACGCAGGTATAAAGCGCCGTCGGCCGGATCGCGCCAGACTTCCCTGGGAAACGCCAGGTGTCCGGCCCATTGCCAGGTTCCGTGGTCGACGCGTCCGACGTGCGTGGGAATCCAGCCGAAAAACAAGCGTCTTCCGTCGGGATCGGCGGCCGTGTTGGGGGCCATGATGTCGGGACCGTCGAGCATGTCGTAGGCCGGCGTATGCCAGGGACCGTTCGGCGAATCGGCGACCCGATAACGGCCCGGCCCCACGCGCCCGGACGCCCAACTGCCAAGCAAGTAGTATTGTCCGCCGAGGGTAAACAGATCAGGGCACTCCGGAACGCCGATGTTTCCCGGGTCGTAGAGCACTTCCGGCACGCTCCAGTGATACAGATCGTCGGACCGGGAAACCCAGTACAGCCCGGACGTCAAGTAGGGAATATCCCCCGGCTTCTTCCCGGCAACCACCATCAGATAGTTGCGGTCTTTCTCGTTCCAAAAAACATAAGGGTCGCGAAACCCATGTCCCTTCGCAATTAAGCGGTAAGGAATGACAGGATTCTCCGGATAGGGATTCCAGTCGACATGGTTGTCGGACGTTTCGAGGATCATCCCGTCCTTGCCGTTGGAGTAGGAAAAAACGCGACCGTCCTTTTCGATATTGGCAATCAACCACCACGGCTTTTTGGCAAGCGTGTTTCGGACCTTCCGTTTTTTCCACTTCAAGAGATGCTCACTGACAATCACCTGACTGGAAAGTCCGGCCAGACCGTCCCTCTTAGGTTCGACCGGCACTTCGAGATAGGGGACTTGCCATTGCCCGTCGAGATAGATGGGATGCACGTCGCCCACCCAGCCGTCGCGAGGTCGATAGTGGGCCCCCGGCGACAAAGGAGTGCCTTCGGCATCCACACGCCGCTGCCCGACAGGAACCAACAGAGAAACAACCAGAACCAGAGCGGTGCCGGAAAAACCTCTTACCATAATGATCCTCCACTTGTTCGCTGGCCCCGATCCTTTGCGGCTTAGCGCCTTTGCGTGAGACCCTTTCAGTCTTGTTTTAGATTCTATCGAAGTCAATCATGCCAGAGAGAATCGTATTCGATCCGCCGGTGGACGACATCCGATGAAACTTCGAATCGCTTCGCAAGATGATCTTCGACGACATCTCTGGTGCCGGTGCCGGCTTCGTCAAAGTCAATGCCATGTTCCTGCCCGCGTTCCACGTAATCAAAGAACGCCTCATGGAGCTTGTCGGCCGGAACAAGAATCAAGCCTGCAAAGGAAGAGGCATGGAATTCAAGATAGCTGTATTGATCCTCCGGTATCACGCTTGTGGCCACGTGTTTCCACTGGCCGATATCGTCAAACTTCAATTGCCCGAAGATCTCGGCATGAAGTACGCGGTGGCCAAGTTCGTGAGCTAAGCTGAACCGATAACGGTTTGGCCTCTTCAGGTAAACATATTCGTCGACCCGGATTTCTTGCAGATCGCGAGTGAGGTACGCCACCGTATCGAACCCGTCTTGCAGTCCGGGCACGGGAACTATGTCGATTCCAAAGCAAGCCTCAGCGATTCTTTCGATAGGGACAGGAATGGACCGCCCAGGGTGGTGGTCTGCCAAGAAGGCTTCCGCCTGTGGCCGCAGGTCGTCGTACTTGAGAAAAGGTGCTTGGAAGGCCACGTACTAGCTCCGGCGGATCTTCTCAACCAATTCATCCAGTTGCTCGAGTGACAACTGCTTGCCGCGCATCGTTCGGAAGAAAACGGGCAACTTGTCGACGACCTCCCGGTCGGACATGATGTCGTTGGGTATCTGACCACGCTCGGCGGCCGCAAGGTCAAATAACTCCAGCCACCGATCCGAGCCCGGTTCTACTTCCAACGCCAACGCGTATCGTTCCAGTAGCTCGTGGCTTTCCGGTGGCGGGAACAGGCCGCGTTCAAGCTTGCTGTAGTTGCCCGGGTCAAACCCGTTCTTGAGACAGAACTCGCGCAGAGTCAGCCCTTTCTCTAGGCGAATCCGCTTTAGCATGGCAGAGAATTTGTTCGTCATTTGGTACCTCCCGGGTCGTTGTCAAAGGCACAAATCACCGATAGCCATCCATGACGCGCCGCTCCTGTTGTATTCATTGTACAACGATTACAACGATAGTCAAGGCCATCTCCGGGGGCGAGCCGGCCTGTCGCCACGGTGTGCATCTAGCCACCCATCATCCTTTCCCTTTAGTACGTGCTAAGAATGTCTCCATCTTCAAAGGCCAATGTGCGGATAGCCGGTCTTTACGCCGGCACCGCTGTTGTACGGTGCTGCTCGTATTTTGGCTAATTCCCCGCCTTGTGGCCGGTCGATAGAGTGGATATATTCGTATATTCGCATATCCAGATACACGGAATACCCGGACACACGGAGGTCCTAATGGCGGATAGTGTGCAGTTGTTCAAGGCCCTGGCCGACGAGACCAGGCTGCGAATCCTTGCTTTGCTCGGTCGTCGAGAATTATGCGTCTGTCAAATCGTGCAGACGCTTGGCATCGGGCAGTCGAAGGCTTCGCGGCACTTGGCACATCTGAAGAACGCAGGTTTGGTCAAAGACCGCCGCGACGGCCTTTGGATGCTCTACTCATTGGCCCCGTCCGACGGTCGGCTGCACAGAGAGTTGATCCAGTGGCTGCTTCGCGCGGACGGCGAGATCCCCCTGGCCGCCGCCGACTTCGACGCCTTGGGAAATCTGCCCGAGTGCGGAGATATATGCCCCGAAGGTTCACCCCGCAAAGGAAACAAACGGCAGCCGGACATTGCCGTGATTGGTTCCTGAGCGACACGCCGTAACCCCGACAACCTAATAAGGAACCGTACGATGAAATGTAGCACGAAACTCGCAACCGTGATGACGATTGCACTGCTTGGGATCTTCCTGGCAGCACCCTGCCTGACGATGGCCGACGCCATTGCCGAGCGGGCCGCGCCTTCCACTACGAGCCGAGGCCTCACCGCGATGGATGAGGCCGCCGCCAACGGCAAGTATCTGTTTATCTTCTTCTGGAAGCAGAACGACAAACAGAGCCAGGCCATGCACAAGGTCTTCCAATCGGCCATGGGCAAGTGGGCCGACTCGGCCGACTCGGTCAGCATTCCGATCATCGACCGGAAAGAGAAGCCGCTGGTGGACCAATTCGATGTCAGCCGGGCCCCCATGCCGCTGGTGTTGGCTTTGGCTCCAAACGGGGCCATTACGAAAGGCTTCCCTGTGAAGTTCGACGAGAAACAATTGCAGCAGGCCTTTGTCAGCCCCGGTACGGCGCAGTGCATGAAGGCGATTCAGGATGACAAGCTGGTTCTGCTGTGCGTTCAAAACGAACAGACCAAGTTCAGCCAGGCCGCGCTCAGCGGGGCCCGGAGTTTCAAAGCGGACGCCCGTTATGCTAAGGCCAGCGAGATTATTACCGTGGACCCGGCCGATCCGGCGGAGACGACATTCCTGCAAGACCTCAAGGTCGATCCGAAGACCACGCAAGCCGTCACTGTGCTGTTGGCCCCCCCGGGTCAGCCGGTTGCCACGTTTGCCGGTGCGGTGAGCAAGGAACAAATCATCGCCAAGGTCAAAGCGGGACCTTGTGCAGGTGGAAAATGCGGCCCGGGCGGTTGTTGCCCGCCTAAGAAATAGGGTAAGCGTTTACAGAGTAATGGTTTTGGACAGGATTGACAGGATGATCAGGATAAGGGGAAAGAAGGAGAAAAGGAAAGTCTTGGTATTTTCCCTTCCCGCCTTCCTACATCATACCTCAACGACATTCGACTGAAATGCAACGAAGAATCAAGACTTTCATCGGGGCAAAGCCAGACAGAAGGGCATCTTGGTTTTTTATCCTGTCCATCCTGTTATCCTGTCAAAACACGTGTCCATTAATTCTCCGTGAACGGTTACAAAATAGGAGCTGATCGAATGCGACTGCGGACCCTCGTCTGGCGTGAATTGTTCGAACGCAAGAGTCAGATGCTCACCTGTTTCCTGGCCATCTTGCTGGGGATCACGGCGGTGGTGGCTATCAAGAATGTCACCTATTACTCCGAAAAGGCCGTGGCGCGCGAAATGGATTCTCTGGGCGCCAACGTCCTCGTGTTACCCAAGTCGACGACCTTGCAAGACTACTACTCGGCGGACATGCACGGAGAAGTGATTCCCGAGGAGTACGTCATGCGATTGACGATGTCCGACATCCAGGGCGTCGACAACCTTTCGCCCAAGCTGTGTGTGCCAATCGAGTTGCAGGGTAAGAACTTCGCACTGACGGGGATCCTGCCCAAGAGCGAGTTTCAGGCCAAGGCGGCCTGGGGCGGAGCGGGAATCTTCTCGCGTCCCATCGGGTGCGGCGTCATCGATGTGGAAGCCGAGCCCAAGCCGGAGGACAAGAGGACCCTGGTTCGTAAACGCGTGATCAAAACGCTCGAACCCGACGAGGCGCTCGTGGGGGCGGATGTCGCGGACACCTTGGGCACCAAGGAAGGCGATTCCTTGACGCTCCTCGGAGAAACGTTTTCCGTGATCGCCGTACTGCCCCAGACGGGGACAATCGATGACTCCCGCATCTTCGCCCACCTGCACACGGTCCAGCGGCTTTCCGGCAACGACGCCGTGGTTAATTGCATCGAGATCGTCGGCTGCTGCGAGGAGATTTCGGCCGGGCTAGTCGACAACATCAACAAGTTGCTCCCCGACGCGAAAGTCATGACCGTCAACCAAATCGTCGAAACGCAGCAAAACGTCAACCACATGATGAGTCGATTGTCGCTGATCTTCTTAGCGATCATCGTGGTCGTGGGCGGAGCTGGCATCGCCAACTACATGTACTCCAACGTGTTCGAGCGGAGACGCGAGATCGGGACCCTGATGGCCTTGGGGGCTGAGTCAGGGCTGGTCTTGCGAATCTTTCTGCTCAAGGCGCTGGTGCTGGGGCTGGCCGGTGGAATCGGCGGCTTTGTGATCGGTACGATCCTGGCCGTCACGCTCGGTCCAAAACTGGCCGGAGTGCCCGTGCTCCCCATGCCCGTGCTGGCGCTGTGGGCGGTCGGCATCTCGGCAGGCATCACGCTTATGGCCAGTTATTTCCCCGCCCGACGCGCCGCACGTCTCGATCCCGTTGCCACGTTCCAGGAGGTCTAATCGATGTTGAGAATGGAAGAAGTCAGCAAGAGCTATCAGCATCGCGGCCGGCCGGTCGTGGCCCTGGATGGCGCGACACTCGATATTCCCGAGGGAGATTTCGTCTCCGTGGTCGGACCCAGCGGCAGCGGCAAGAGCACCCTGCTGTTGATGCTCGGCGGGATGCTCTCCCCGTCCTCCGGGCGCGTAATGCTCGACGGGCAGTCGGTCTACGACTTGAACTCGGACGAGCGTGCCCGGCTGCGAAAGGAGAACGTCGGCTTCGTGTTCCAGACGTTCAATCTAGTGCCCTACCTCACGGCACTCGAGAATGTTCAGATCCCGCTATTCTTGGCCGGGGCCGACGACTCCCAACAAGAGGAAACGGCAACGGCCCTGCTGCAACGCGTCGGGCTCGGCGACCGAATGGACCATAAGCCGAGCGAACTGAGCGTCGGGCAACAGCAACGCGTAGCCCTGGCCCGCATGCTGGCCAACGACCCGGCCGTGATCCTCGCCGACGAGCCGACCGGCAACCTCGACCCGGAAACCAGCCGCGAGGTGATCGGTTTCTTCGAGGAGTTCAACCGCGAAGGCCGAACCATCGTCATGGTCACTCACGACCCCAAGGCCGCCGAGCGAGCCAAGCGAACCCTCACGCTACGCGACGGCAAGATTGTCGACGAGGGCGATCCGAAGAAGTCGCTCCACGTAGCCTGACTATACAAAACTTCTCACGCAAAGGCGCAAAGACGCAAAGAAAGGAAGGCAAGAACGCTTTTTCAGTTTTTATTTGCGCTCAAGACCCTTTGCGGTTGATGTCGCGACACGCTTATCATTTCGTAAAACAGGGTTTGCCGATGGAGATCGAACTGGACCTGAACTTCCTGCTGATATGTCAGGAGATTACGAGTGAGGGGAAGACCGCCGAAGAATGGGCGGAAGTTGAGTCTGACGACATGTTCCAGCAAGGTAAGTACAGTGGCGGTTTTGATGGCACTGAAATGGAATTCTGTTTCAGCGTACATGAAGATGCAGAAGAGTATTGGTTCCAATTATCTCTACAGGAGATTGGTGATGTCATAGCTGGCACACTCCGTAGTGTCGAAGCAATTCCCGCAGACACATAGAATAACACGACCGGAAGAAGTCAGCCCTCCGCTTCCTTATTCCAACTCTTCTTTGCGTCTTCGCGCCTTTGCGTGAAACCTTTGCCCCAGCCACCCGCTACCTTCGCCTACTTTCGTAAATCACGCCGCCGCAGGCGCCATAATGCGGCCAGGATTGCTCCGAGTTGATTGGCGGGGCTGAGATGTCCGCCGGCCACGTCGGTCCAGTTGACCGGTACTTCGGCGATTTGGTATCCGAAGTATTCGGCCGAGATGAGCAGTTCCAGATCGAACAGATAGCCGGTCTCTTCGCAGGTGGAAAACAGTTTCCGCCCCGCGTCGCGCCGAAACATCTTGAAACCGCACTGGGTATCGCGAACCGACAGATGAAGCCAACGTCGGGCCACCACGGCAAACAGCCGACCGATCACCGCCCGTCGCCATGTCCGACGTCGGGTCACGCCGGAGTCGGCCGCCAATCGCGAACCGATGGCCATGTCGGCGCCGTTGTGAATGGCTTCGGAAAGTTTGACCTCTTGATCGATGGGCGTGGCTCCGTCGGCGTCTGCAAACAGCAGCCGCTCGCCGCGGGCGGCCAACATGCCGGTGCGTACTGCCGCCCCTTTGCCTTGATTCTCCGCATGTCGGATCACGAGCAGCCCGGGCCAATCATTCGTAAGATCGCCTAGCACGTCGGACAGGTTGTCGCGGCTTCCATCGTCGACGATGATCACCTCATGACGATTGGGATACCGTGCGGCGAGATGCGAACGGACCGAATCGAGAAACGCCGGCAGCCGCTTTGCTTCGTTGTAGGCCGGTATGATCACCGAGATCGCGATATCCATGCGTCTCGCCCGGGTTAACCGCTGGCGTTCGATGCGACCAATTTGGCCAGCGTCATACGGAGCTTCTTCATCGTGATGGGCATCGGCAGCACGATGCGGTGATCGGTCGTTTGGGCCTTTTTCTTCCAGCCGCGCTGGTCATCACCGAGCAGCAGCACTGCCGGCACGAAGTCAGTCCGCTCGTCATCGCCGAAGAGGTTGAACACGTCCAGGGCCGACGAACCGACCTCCTGGGCATCGAGCACGATGCAGTCGGCCGGACCGCTGGGCTCCTGCTGAAACCGCGCCAACGCCCGGTCCGGATCGCTGGTCAAGAGAACCCGATATCCGGCCCGTTTGAAACCCTTGCGGAAGATGTCTTGCATCTGCGAATTCGACTCGACGATCATCACCGAAGGTCTTTCCGCCAGCGGG
The DNA here is from genome assembly GCA_964473065.1 of uncultured Planctomycetaceae bacterium. Classification (GTDB taxonomy): domain Bacteria; phylum Planctomycetota; class Planctomycetia; order Pirellulales; family Thermoguttaceae; genus CAYYOX01. Next base: position 18,584 of record CAYYOX010000005.1, read on the forward strand.
ATCTCGGGCGCTGCCGCCGCCCGATCGCTTTTGGTTTTCGACGCCTCGGCCTGCTCGAGTGAGTCGGCGGAACTTTCCGCCAGACGGCGGGCGGCAATCTTCAGGTCGTTGAGCATCGCAACGGGCGATTGGTAACGATGGGTCGGGTCGAGCATCATCGCCTTGTTGACCACCAAGGCCGCGCTATGCGGGATACTCTTGTCAACCTTGCGAATAGGTTTGACCTCGAGGAGTCGCGACTTGCTGAGCCGGTGGACTCGATCGCTCGAAGGACGCAACGGCGGCTTGCCGCAGAGCATGTGGTAGTAGATGCAACCGAGGAAGTAGATGTCGCTGCGCGGGTCGTCCTTACGGACGCCGCTGGCTCGTTCCAACGCGGCGTAGTCAATGGCCCGGGAATTCGGTAAATCGGCCAACGCCTCGTCGTCCAGCGGCCCTTCCAAGGCCGCTAGACCGAAGTCGACCAACTTGGCCTGACCCCGGCTGGAGATCAGCACGTTGTTCATCTTCAGATCGCGGTGGGTCATGCCCTTCTCGAAGGCGTGTTTCATACCCTCGCAAATTCCGGTCATCAGCCGCGTGGCCTCGGTCGGGGCCAGCTTTCCGCGATTCTTCACGAAGTCGGAGAGGTTTTGTCCCTCGACAAACTCCATGACCAGAAAGTGTGTCTTGCCCTTGGAGACGACCTCGTAAGTGGGTACCACGTTGGGGTGACGAAGTCGACAGCCGACTTGCCCTTCGCGAACGAACTGGCCGAATTGCTCCGGATTCTCGCTGTAGCGCTTCCGCAGGACCTTGACCGCCACGACCTGACCGGTCTGCTTGTGGGCCGCCCGAAACACCCGGGCGAAGCTACCGGCCCCCACCATGTAGAGCACTCGATAGTCACCAAAGAAGAACCCGGCCCGCTCACCCTTGACGATCAGCTCGATCTGGTAGTTGGTCAATAGCTCGCGCCGGACCAACAATTTAAGAAAATCGTCAGCCTTGACGTTTCGGCTCCCCAGCGATGCCCAAACCTCCTGCAATTGGTACTCGTCCAATAGTCCGCGATCGAGTACCCGTTGCGCAAGCTTTTCGGCGGATGGCTTACCCATTCCGACGCCACTTTTCTCTGTTCAAAGGGAATGAAGGATGAATAATGGATACAGAAGTTTCCCCAAACCTCTGTATCATCCTAACCTTGCCGCAAACGGACCGCAACAGCACGAAAGAAGGGTGCTTGCCCGTCTAAAGTTACGTCACTTCGAAGTTTTCGCAATTCCTTCAATGCAGGTGTGCGGGCGGCAGTTGATCCGGTATTCGTCCCAGCCGCAGCAAACTTGGCAAGAATTGGGCCCGATGAAGTAGGGTGGTCTCTGCCCACCGAGTGTCGATGTCGCAGCTACGTTCGCCATAACGTGGTCGTAACCCTCTAACACGCCCCACGTTCTGGCGAACGCGGCTACAAACCAGTGAATAATCCAAGATAGGGCTTCTGGCATTTTTCCGTCGCGATTCTCCGCCTGACCCGACGCCTTTGGCCAGACGGAGAGCTTTACGTGACAGAATTTTTTTCTGCAACCCGTACTTCCGGGGGTAGTGCAGTGATTTTTTCTGAATTTATTCCTCCAGAGTATTGACTCAAACGCGTTTTCGGCAATAATGGATAAAGATGGTTACTGGCGTCATCCTACCTGTTCGGATATTTTTCCTACCCGCCGCATCCGACTTTATGACGCTGTAGGGATTTGCTTCTAGCCGCCCCCTGCTGGCTTTGCCAACTGTGGATGATATTGTCGGCTGGTTCGATGTATGGTTTTTTTCAGAGAGAGGTATTTTTGATGCGGAACGTGTTTGAAGCCATTTTGCAGTGTGGGCACGATGAGGATTTCGTGGCCAAGGAGACAGAGGATTTCAATGGGACCGATGCTCCGGCCGGGTCTCGGGATAAAATTGCTATCCTGGCCCGGCGCGTAGAACAAGGCGAGCCACTTTGGCACGGCGAAGACCGTTCGGATTACAGCGGTCTGACCGGCGCCATTCGACCCCGAAACTAACCCCCCACCCGAAGGCGACTCCGCCGCCGATCCGGCACGGTGCAGGAAGCCCGTGCCCATGATCGCCCGCCTTCGCGGCGGACTGCCGACAATTCTCTGTTTCATCAACAGATCGTATCCCCCCGAGGGATCGGTCTGCGCTGTGTCGGCGTACGCGCTATCGGATGGCGCTCTGCAAACGTCGATTATTCCTGCGGACACCGTATGGCATAAGTATCAGATTCTGAAGATGAACAGGATCGAACCACACGATGGACCTAATGGAGATTCCGCCATCGTTCCATCTCCATAGGTCATCTAACTGTTATTCGGTACTCGCCCCAGGGGCGTTTACGCTCCTTTCCGGCGCAGCCGGTATTCGGCCCGTGCTTTAGCTCGGGTGAATCGCCTGAAGGTCCCTAAGACAGACGATCGAACACGACTTCAACGGAATGGCCCCGGAAGTATCCAAATCGCTTGACAAGGCCGAGTCGACCGTTCAAACTCGAAGGACTGTAAGCCATCACATTTCCAAAAGAGCCATTACACTATGAAGCGACGCGAGTTCTTGGAGATAGCCGGTTTCCTCGCAATCACGTTGACGTTGGCCAATAGTCTGACCGCCAGCGAGCGAGTCGAAAAGCCGAACGTTGTCTACATGATGTTGGACGAGATCGGTTACTTCGAGCTTTCGTCCATGGGGCACAAGGTTCTGAAAACGCCCCACCTGGACGGTTTGGCGGCCCAGGGGATGCGATTCACTCAATGCCTCGCCGGCGGACCGGTCTGCGGGCCGACGCGCTGTGTGTTGCTGACCGGTAAACACATGGGGCACTGTCAGATGCGCACAAACGGCGGGGGCACGCCCATCACCGCCGACGAGTTCACGATGGGAGAGATGTTCAAGGCGGCCGGTTACTCAACAGGCGGCTTTGGAAAATGGGGTATCGGCGATACGGGCACCACCGGAGCGCCCGAGCTGCATGGGTTTGACATCTTCTACGGCTACTACCATCAGGTCCACGCGCACAGCTACTATCCAAGATTCCTAATTCGCAACGGCAAGCGGGAAATGCTAGAGGGCAATACGGGCGGTTTTCATACGGGCAAGACATTCTCCCATTACCTCATCCATAACGAAGCACTCAAGTTCATTCGCGAAAACAAGGACCGCCCCTTTTTCTGTTACCTGCCCTACACCTTGCCACACGGTCTGTGGGGTATGCCGGAGGATGATCCGTCGTGGCTGATGTATAAGGATATGAAATTGGGTGGAAAGGGGCAACGTCGAGATTGCGATCCCAACGTGTACGCGGCCATGATCCATCTGGCCGATCGCAATATGGGCGAAATACTTGCGCTGCTGAAGGAATTGGGGATCGATGACAACACGATCGTTGTCTTCAGCGGAGACAACGGCGGGGCGCCCTATTTCAGAGATGAGGATCATCCTCGCGGCGTGTTCGAGCCCAACTCGGCCGTCTTTCGCGGAGGCAAGGGGAGTCTTCTCGAAGGCGGCCTGCGTGTTCCCTATGTGGTCCGTTGGCCAGGCAAGATCAAGGCCGGGTCGGTTACAGATCACTTGTGCTACTTTGCCGACGTGATGCCGACGCTTGCCGAAGCGACCGGGGCCAAAACCCCGGATAATATCGACGGCATTTCGTTTCTGCCGACCCTGCTGGGCAAGGGCAAGCAACAGCAGCATGAATTCCTCTACTGGGAATACCTGGGCCAAGTCGCCGTGCGCAAAGGGAACTTCAAAGCGCTGAAGCCAAGCAAGCAGGATTGGCAGCTATACAACCTGGATACCGACACCAGAGAAGAAAACGATCTTTCCCGACAGCACCCGGAAGTACTCCAGCAGTTGATTGCGCACGCGGAAGCGTCGCACACGCCGCCCACGCCCGGTTCGTGGATTGATCATTCCCAGAAGTTTACTCGTCCTAAGAAGAAGTGAGAGCCGCATCCGCCGCCGATGTTTCTCGGCCACGGGGGAGCAAATCGCTTGACAAGACCGAGCCGACCGTTCAAACTCAAAGGCCTGTAAGCCGTCACGTTTTCCAAGGAGCTATTACACCATGAAGTACGCGAGCATTCTTCTGATCGCCTGTTGTCTGCCCGGACGCCACTTGGCCGCCGGTCCGATCGCCGCAGAACCGCCTAAGGTGGATATGGACCAGCGAACCGAGGAGCTGCAAGAGCTGCGGTTCGGCATGTTCATCTGCTGGTCGTTTAGCACGTTTTCCGGCAAGGAATGGACGCCCGGAATCGAGAGCGTCGACTTCTTCAAGGCGACCGGCTGCAATACGGATCAGTGGTGCCGCACGGCCAAGGAAGCCGGCATGGGCTACATCCTCTTCCTGACGAAGCATCATGACGGGTTCTGCCTGTGGGACACCAAGACCACCGACCGCAAGGTAACCAAAAGCCCCTTGGGCGTCGACGTGCTGGCCCAGTTGCGCAAATCGTGCGACAAGCATGGCATCAAGCTGGCGTTGTACTTTTCCGAGGGCGAGTGGCGTTGGCCCGGGCCGCGACAACAAAACGGCGGTGGGCTCAATCCCGAGGTGAAAAAGGCCCAACTCAAGGAACTGCTCACCGGGTACGGCCCGATCGAGTACATCTGGTTCGACCATGCCATAGGAACCGGCGGCGTGTCGCACGCCGAGACGGTCGCCTGGTGCAAGCAGCTTCAGCCGGGATGCTTCATCGGTTTCAATCACGGCGACCAGAGCGGTGCGGACATTCGCCTGGGCGAGATGGGCCGGCCCGGCCCGCTGACCGATCAAAGCGCCGCCGGCCCGCACATGCACGAAGCGGCCGTGGCGACCTACCGCTTGGCCGAGTTCACCTATCCGATTCAGCCGCGCCGACCGAAAGGGGCCATGTGGTTCTATTCGCACCCGGACAATGAGGACGTCTGCCTGCCGGCCGAGCATATTTACGCCGACTACCTGGGCGCCGAGAAGTATGGCAACATCTATTCGCTGGACGCAGGCCCGATGCCCAACGGCCGGCTCCGCCCGATCGACGTCAGAACACTGCAAAAGGTGGGCCGATACATCCGCGGCGAGATCAAACTGCCGCCGCCCCCGGTCAGTCAGGGCAAGCCGGCCAGCGCGTCGAGCGTCTGGCAGTCGCAGCCGGGATTCGGTCCGGAGGCAGCCTTCGACGGCAACCGGAACACACGCTGGGGCGCGGCAGAGAACTCCCGTAGCGGCTGGTTGGCCGTCGACCTGGGCCAGCCGAAAACGATCGCTCGCGCGGTGATCGACGAAGGCGACTGGAATCGGGTTGTCCACTTCGAACTGCAATACCGACAGGGCGGCGAGTGGAAGACGGTCCTGGCCGGCACGAAGCTTGGCCCGGGCAAGGAACTGAAGTTCGAGCCCGTCGAGGCGCAACACTTCCGCCTGAACGTCCTGGAAGCCAACGAAGTGCCGACGATCCTCGAATTCAGGCTGTGGCCTGAAGGTGATTGATTCTGACGTTGCGCACAGGCCGTGCAGGCTATCATTGAGTTACACAACTCTATCGGGATTACGACCTACAACGAGGAGAACAATGATGCGGAAATGGCAGTGCGTGCTTGTGCTCGTGAACCTACTTGCCATCTCGATCGGCCTTGGCTCGCCGGTGCAGGCCGACGGAAGACGTGTGATGTGTCTGGACGGCACGTGGCAGATTGCCGAGGGATCGATGGATCGGATGCCGTCGCAGTTCGGGCATCACGTGCCGGTGCCGGGACTGGTCGACATGGCCCAACCGGCGTTTGCGGATGTGGGCGACGAAAAGGAAAGCGGCAAACATCGCCAGGCCTTCTGGTATCGTCGCACGTTTGAATTGGACGGGCCGATACCGGCGGTGGCCACCTTGAAGATCCACAAAGCGAAGTACGGCACCCAAGTCTTCCTCAACGGCCGTCTGGTCGGCGAACACCTTCCCTGCTTTACCCCGGCGCTGCTTGACGTTACCGATCATCTTCAAGGCGACGGACAAACCAACGAACTGGTCGTTCGCGTGGGGGCCACACGAGAGGCACTGCCGAAAAGCTATCCCCGAGGCTATGACAACGAGAAAGTTCGCTACATTCCGGGCATCTACGACTCGGTCGAACTGATCCTCTCCGGCACGCCACATATCGTTCGGGTACAAACTGTGCCCAATATAGAAAAACAAACGGTGCGGGTCGTCGCCGTGCTGGCCAACTCGGGCGAGCAGATCGACGCCCGATTGAAATGTCGGGTGCGCGAGGCATCGACCGGCAAGGTCGTCGGCACGGCCGAGGCGGAGCCGGTGTTATTGGCCGCCGGACAGGAAGAGTCGGTCGAGGTGGAAATCCCGATCGCCGATTGTCGCTTATGGTCGCCGGAAGATCCGTTTCTCTATCGGCTCGAAGCCACCACGGGCACGGACACGTTGCCCGTCCGTTTCGGGATGCGAAGTTTCCGGTTCGACCCGAAGACCAAGCAGGCTCTGCTGAACGGCAAGCCGTATCCTTTGCGGGGCACGAATGTGTGCATCTTTCGATTCTTCGAAGATTCTGTTCGCAAGGACTTGCCTTGGCGGGAAGATTGGGTCCGGCGGCTGCATCGAGTGTTTCGCGACATGCACTGGAACTCGGCCCGATACTGCATTGGATTCCCGCCGGAGAAGTGGTACGACATTGCCGACGAAGAGGGTTTGCTCATTCAGGATGAGTTTCCCATCTGGTACATGGGCCAGTGGCCCGAGGAATTGAAGAGCGAGCAACTGGCCAAAGAATACACGGCCTGGATGCAAGAACGCTGGAATCATCCGTGCGTGGTGATCTGGGATGCGCAAAACGAAACCTTCACCGAAGAGACCGGCAAGGCGATTCAGGCCGTCCGCGGGCTGGATCTCTCGAACCGGCCATGGGAAAACGGTTGGGCAGAACCACAAAGCCCGACCGACTGCGTCGAATCGCATCCTTATCTGTTCATCCGCGATTGGGCCGGCGGGCCACCCTTTCGCATGAGCGAAATGTCCTCGCTTTCGCCTGTTCCTCTCTTGCAGCCGCCACAGAAGAAACTGGCCGTGCCGATCATCGTTAACGAATACGCCTGGCTCTGGCTGAACCGCAAAGGCGAACCGACCACGGTCACGCAGGAAGTCTATCGCAATCAGTTGGGCGAAAGCTCCACGACCCGGCAGCGACGCGAGTTGTGGGCGAAGTACCTCGCCGCCCAAACAGAGTTCTGGCGGGCTCACCGCCAATGTGCCGGCGTGTTGCACTTCGTCTCCCTTAGCTTCTCGCGACGAGGCGACCTCCCACGGCCGGAAGGGGGCGCAACGGCCGACCACTGGCTCGACGTTGCTCGACTGCAATGGGAACCTCACTTCGAGCGCTACGTCCGCGACGCGTTCGCTCCGGTAGGGCTAATGCTCGACTTCTGGGCCGAAGATCTCGTCGCAACCGAGCGGCGAACGATTCCAGTGGTCGTGGTCAATGATCGGCAAACATCATGGCAAGGCACGGTGAATCTGCGGATTCTTCAAGGGACCGACACGGTCGTCGAGCAGTCCCAGTCGTGCCAAGTCGATCCGGTCGGGCGAGCCGAGGTGACATTCGAGGTCGTGACCCCCGACAAGCCAGGTGAATACCAAATGGTGGCCGAGTTGGTTGCCACCGGAGTAGAACCCGTGCGAAGCTGGCGAGACTTTGTCGTGTTGACCGTCGAGCAGAAAGAGGCCCGTGACGGCATCGCGCTGGGCAAACCGGTCACTGCCTCCTCCTGCATCAACGACGACCGAGGCGACTTCTCCGCGGAGTTCGCTGTGGACGGTAATCGGCGCACACGTTGGTCCTCCGAGTTCTCCGATCCGCAGTGGATCGCCGTAGACCTGGGCAAGCCGCAGATGATCTCGCGAGTCGAGTTGACTTGGCAAGGGGCTTACGGCAAAGCGTACGCGATCCAGATATCACAGGATGGCAAGGCGTGGACCGACATCTTCACGACGGACAACAGCGACGGAGGCGTCGACGAAATCCGCTTCGACCCGATCGAGACACGTTGGATCCGCCTAAACGGCACGGAACGTGACCACGCTTGGGGTTATTCGCTCTTTGAAATGAAGGTGTTTCGATAAAGTCCAAGAATTCCATGCCCACTCTCGCGTGGACACTACCCCGCAAATCACCCCCGATTTGGCCTCCCGGTC
>CAYYOX010000005.1:26884-30229 GCA_964473065.1 uncultured Planctomycetaceae bacterium
CCCACTCTCGCGTGGACACTACCCCGCAAATCACCCCCGATTTGGCCTCCCGGTCGAGCCCATTTCATATTATCATGGACGGTTTGGGCGATTGGCGACATGCGAGCGTAGCAGATGATCCTCCTGGACGTTGACGGAATTCGAAAGCATTTTGGCCCCGAGCCGGTCTTGGACGGGGTGACGATGCAGGTCCGTCCGGGCGAGCGGATTAACCTGGCCGGGCCTAACGGGTGCGGCAAGACCACCTTGCTGCGCATCCTGGCCGGCAAGGAAGAGCCCGACGGCGGCACCTACCGGTTCCACGAATCGATCCACCTCGGCTACCTCGAGCAACAGCCGGAATTCGCCCCGCAGCAAACGCTTTGGGAGGAAGCCCGAAGCTCCTTGGCCGGGCTGATCTCGCTTCAAGAAGAGTCGCTGGCCGTGGCCCGTGCGATGGCCCAAACCGACGACGACGCCGAGCGCGACCGTCTGGCCGGCCGATACGACCACGTTCAGCACGAACTGCATCATCGCGACGCCTACAACCTGGACCACAAAATCGAACGCGTGTTGCAAGGGCTGGGCTTCGAGAATGCGGTCTTCAAGCAACCGGTCGCGTCGCTTAGCGGCGGCGAGCAGAACCGGCTGATTCTCGCCAAGCTGCTGTTGGCGGAACCCAACTTGATGCTGCTCGATGAACCGTCGAACCACCTCGACCTCGAAGCTACCGAGTGGCTCGAGGACTTCCTGCTAGAAAGCTCGGCGTCCATCGTCCTGGTCAGCCACGACCGTTACTTTCTCGACAAGGTGACCAACTGCACGTTCGAGTTGTTTCGCGGCACGATCGACACATACCGCGGCAACTTCTCGGCCTATCGGCGGCAAAAGGACGAACGGCTACTGGTCGAGCGACGCACCTACGAGAAGCAGCAGATCGAAATCGCCAAGACCGAGGACTTCATCCGCCGCAACGCTTACGGGCAAAAGCACACTCAGGCCGAGGACCGGCGAAAGAAGCTGGCTCGAATCAAACGCGTCAAGCCGCCGCGCGAGATCACCACACCGGTGATGGGCTTTCCGCAACCGGAGCGGTCCGGCGACATCGTCTTGCGAACGCAAGGCTTGGCGAAGGCCTACGACCGGCCGCTGTTTGCAGGGGTCGATCTGGAGATCACCCGCGGCCAACGCTGGGCCATCCTCGGACCGAACGGCTGCGGCAAGACGACCCTGCTGCAATGCCTGTTGGGACAAATCGAGCCGGACGAGGGTCACACGCAGTTTGGCACGGGCGTGGACGTGGCCTATTTCGACCAGCATCTCGCGGAACTCGACGACGACCAACCGGTGGTCGAAGCCATTCGGCCGCCACGCAAGGAATTCAACCAACAGCAGCGTCGCGATCTGTTGGCCCGATTCGGACTGACCGGCGATACGGCCTTGCAGTCGGCATCCCGGCTCAGCGGAGGCGAGCGGTGCCGTGCGGCACTGGCCCGGCTCGCTGCCATGGACGCCAACTTCCTGGTGCTCGACGAGCCGACCAACCACCTGGACCTTTGGGCCCGGGAAGGGCTCGAACATTGCCTGGCTTCGTTCGGCGGCACGCTGTTGTTCGTCAGTCACGATCGTTTCTTCATCGATCGCGTGGCCGATCATCTGTTGGTGGTCGAGCCGGATCGGGTGCGGATCGTGGAAGGCAACTATCAGACCTATCAGCGTCTGGCCGCCCAGCAAGACCAGCATACACCGGCCGTAGCCGAAGCCTCCCGTCCGTCGAAAGGCGCGGCGAACCGCAGCAAGTCGTCCGAGACGACGAGCAAGAAGCGACGTTTTCCTTACCGAAAAGTGAAAGACCTCGAAGCCGAGATCTTCGACCGAGAGACCCAACTCGGCCAGCTTCAACAGCAACTCACCGAAGGCGACACCCATCGCGACGGCAGCCTGGTCCGCCAAATCAAGACGGACATCGACGAGCAAGAGCAACTCCTAGCCACCCTCTATGAGCACTGGGAAGAGGCGACCGAGTTGAATTGGTAGCCCTGGCTCGGATTCTAAAAAGCATTCCGTGATTCGGGAAGTTCTTGTAGGGTGGGTCAAGGAACGAAGACCCACGCGGATCTGTAGACAGTAGGCAGCGAAGAAGTCTCACGCAAAGGCGCGAAGACGCAAAGAAGAGTTGAAGATATTTATTCGCCTTACTTCCTTTGCGTCTTCGCGCCTTTGCGTGAGACAGTTTCATTCTTATCCTCGCCAAGTATTTCCGCGTGGGTCTTCGTTCCTCGACCCACCCTACATATCCCAGTGCAAGGCGATTCAGCCGCACCAACCGATGCAATCGCTACGATTAAGCGAGTTTCAGCGTGCCCCCCCCTGTTCGTAAGTTATGCTTTAGCATAACCCTACGGTCACTTCGAGTCGCGCCGAATCATGCTCTATATCTTTATCATTGCCGTGTTGAATCTGGCTGTAGGCTTTGCCGTAGCAGGCCACTTGGGTCGACGATATCGGGCCATCATGGGCGAAGATGAGTTCTTCGCTACTCCGGCCGCTTCGGATTCTCCTCCCGCTGAGACGGATGTCACTGAGACGGATCCCACCGAGACACCCGACGAGGAAGCTTTTTCCTTTCCGGAAGAGGACCAGTCGCAAGCTGACGAAACGGAAGACGTGGAAGCCTCGAGCGAAGATCTTCCCGTCGAGGAAGCTGAACCCTCGGAAGGCGCCGTGGCCCAGCCGGAAACTCCCGTCGAGCAACCCGAACGTCCCGATACCCAGCCCATGAGCTTCGACGGTGACATGCCCGATTGTTTGAAGCCGACCGATGCGGCCGAATTGGAAGAGTCGCTGGCATCCTTGATGGAAGCCACCGAGGACTTTCTCGATAACCGGGGCGCGAAGTTTCGCGCCAGCGAGAAAGCCGACAAAACACCGCCGGCTGACGACCCGCTCGTTGACGATTCACCGGTCAAGGAACCGGTTCCGGCTGCCGACGAGTCGTCCGAATAAGTCATCCCGCACGCATCACGCTGGAACCGATACCGCCGTTTGTGGGATTGACCGTGGCGATGCGCGCTTATAATTGGGGCAGGACGGCCAAGTGTTACGATCATAGTCTCGGAGGTTTCGATGCGAAGGAAGATTGTTCAGATTGACGAGTCGAAGTGCGACGGATGCGGACTTTGCGTACCGTCGTGTGCCGAGGGGGCCATCGAAATCATCGACGGCAAGGCACGGCTGGCCGCGGACATCTATTGCGACGGTTTGGGCGCCTGCTTGGGTGAATGTCCGCAAGATGCGATCACCATTATCGATCGCGAGGCCCAAGCGTTCGACGAAGAGGCCACCGAACAGCATCTCGCGCAACAG
>CAYYOX010000006.1:0-3377 GCA_964473065.1 uncultured Planctomycetaceae bacterium
TCAAATCAGTTGGCATTGACATCGACAAAGTGAACACCCCAGGTCGGGAGTCTTTAATCCTCGACCCCTTTAATCCCTTCTGTAGACAATCCGCCAAACAAGAGGGCGGCTTGACCGTGGACAACGATACGGCTCTAATAACCGCCCTAATGACGAGCAGTGCCGCCGCAGGCCTTATATCCCCGGGAGCTTCAATCATGAAACGGACCTGGAAAACGACCCTTTGCATAATGTTGGCCCTGGCCGCAGCCATCTCGGCCCAAAAAGCCGCCGCTGCGACCGACGGTCTCGAACAAGACGGCCTGCGCGTCCGGTTCCTTGGCGACGATCAGACGGGTTACAAAATCGTCTTCCAGCAAGAAGTCGACGGCCAGTGGCAGGCCGCAGCCTCGCTGCCCGACGGTCGGACGTGGACCGTTTACGCCGCGTGGAGCCAAGGCTGGTATGCCGATCCGCATCATGTCGTGGTCCAGAAGATCGAGACGTTCGACGACGGCCGCGTGAAAGCCTCGGCCGAGACCCACATCGCGGGACAACCGTGGCGGTTTGTCGACATCTACAGCATTGAGAATGGACTGATCAAGATCGACCGCACGTTCGAGCACCTCGGTGACGACGCGCAATCCGAGATCACGTTGGCCACCCGGGTTCGACTTGTGTTGGGCGAAGATCCCCGGATGCTGATCCCCGGCTCGATCTACCACGGCAATCCCAGTTCGACCTTACCCGGCCCGAGGCTTTCCTACGAACCGGGTACGGTGGGTCTTTACGAAGAGCATCGGCTGCCGATACCCATGGCCAACATCGAATCGACCGTCGACGGACGCCGACTGCACGGCACGCTGGTGACCCTGCCCGGAAAAATCGACCAGGGCCACAAGGGAGACGATCACTGGTGGAGCCTGGGCCTAGAGTATGGCGAAGGGTTCGTCGACCTGTTGAGCGTCTCGGGCCCTGTGGCTACCAACGGAAAGAAGAGCACGATCTACGGCCACCGCAACGGGTTCGACCCTTACGACGAGGCCTATCTCGACGTAGCCGGGCCGAAGCGGTTCGAGAAAACGCTCTATCTCGACCTGGGCTTCGGACTGAAGAAGGGCCATTCGTACCGTCGGGCGATGTGGAAGGCTTTCGACATCTTCCACCCGATCGACGTACCACACATCCCCTTCGCCGAAGCCATGGCCCTGAAGACACAATATGCCAAGGGCACGTTCTTCCGCGACGCACCCGATGTGGCGGGCTTCTGCGCCTGGCCCTGGCCGCACCGACATTTTCAATACGGCTGGTGTGGCGGACACACCTCGATCGCCTACGGACCGTTGTCCCATGCCGGACGCACCGACGACCGCCAGGCCCTGCGGCAGGCCGTCGACACGATCGATTTCTTTACGAACCACTGCGAGCAGGACGTGAAAGGGATGCTCTACGGCGACTACTTCGCCGCGCCGGCCTTGACCTCGCCCTATGGCGTCTATGCCAAGGGTAACGGCTGGCAACCGACCCAGTTCCACGGCGCCGAGCCGGCCATCTCCAGTCGCCAGTTGGGCGAAACGCTCGAACGACTGGCCGAGGCGATCACCTTGGCCAGAAAACTGAAACTCGACCGGCAGGCCGACCGATGGCAGGCAACGCTACGAAAGGGTTGCGACTTCCTAATGCGTTCTCCCCGTCATCAAGCGATGTTCCCCCGAGCATGGAACACCGACGGCACGGCCCGCGGCTGGGACGGCAATCGGCCCGAGGATCCCGGCTGGCTCTCCACGGCCGGGGCCTATTGCGTTGGCCCCTTGGGGCGGATGGGACGGTTCAGCGGTGAGAAGAAGTACGTCGAGCTGGCCGAGGAAGTGTTGGCCGGCTACTGGAAGCAGTTTGGCGAGGATCAGTCCACGCCGCCTTGGGGCGGAACACACGATGCGGGCGCCGAGGATAAGGAAGCCGGCTGGGGATTGATGAAGGCCGCATTGGACGTTTACGAAACGACCAAGGACCCAAAGCACCTCGAGTGGGCCCAACTGGCCGCCGACTGGACCATGACCTGGATGTACTTTCACAACGTGGGCATGCCGCAAAGCGACCTGTTGCGCGAGCAGATGAACACGATCGGCTGGACCTTCATCTCCACGCAGAACCAGGAGATCGACGTGTTCGGGTTCTGGATGGCGCCGGACTACTATCGGCTGGGCCAATTGCTCGACGACGAACGTTACAAGCAGGTCGGCAAGATCCTGTTCGACGCCTCGACGCAAACGATCGCTCGGCCCGGCGCGATGTTCGGCCAGGCAGCGCCCGGCATCCAGGGCGAACATTACAACCACAGCAATTGCACCTATGTCCCCAATGGCCCCTGGCGAGGCAGCCAGCATTCGATCGGCATCGGCTGGGTGCTGGCCTCGACGCTCTACGGCGGCACGAAGCTGGCCGAGCTCGATCCCGATCGATTCCCCTACGCCGAAGCGACCGACCCGCGGATCGTCGTTCCCACCGCCCGACGACAACGAAACGTCTGGCGCCATACGTTCCAACAACCGGCCAAAGACTGGTACCGGGCGGATTTCGACGACTCGACTTGGCCGGAAGCGCCCGGCGGTTTCGGGGAATACGGCACGCCCGGCTCGGTGATCGCGACCTGGTGGGACGCCAAGCACAAGCGGATCTGGATCCGCCGCACGTTCGAGTTGGGCCGGCAATTACCCAAGCAGCCGCGACTGGCCGTACACCACGACGACGCAGCCGAGATCTACATCAACGGCGTCCTGGCCGCCCGACTTGCAGGTTACCAGTCGGCGTATCGCCTGATCCCGTTATCAACGGAAGCGATCGCAACCCTAAAGCCGGGCCGCAACGTCCTGGCCGCCACCTGCCAAGACGAAACCGGCGGCCGCTACATCGACGTAGGCCTCGTCGACGCGGCCGATCGACCGTAACCAATCGGAATGGTTCTGAGACTCGTGAACTGTTGCTAATTAGCCAACAGAAGATCGACGACCGCCGCGAAGTGGTTGTCCTCGTCCGTCGAACCGTATGGCATATCCGCCTGCTCGAACTCGTGTAGCCAGTCCACCGTGTTTGGCGAGTCCATCGGATCCGACTCGTAAACGCTATCGAACGCGGCCTCTTCTTCACCGATGTCTTCAGCGAAGGCTGCCGCACCGCCGGCCTCGCTACCAAACACCATGAAGGCGACCTGTTCTGTCGTGTGGGCTCTTTCGCTATCGAGGAGCTGGTCTTCGTCGATGGCCAGTTTCATACTGCTGGCGTTCAGCGGATCCTCTCCCAACAGCACGGCCCAGCCGCCGTCGAGCCCATCCCTGCCGGCGACCGAGGCAATCGCCGCGGAGGCCGAAGAGAGTCCGCTGAAACCGTACCGGTAAGGC
>CAYYOX010000006.1:3477-10754 GCA_964473065.1 uncultured Planctomycetaceae bacterium
AATCGTAGGCCCGGTCCAAGGTGACCGTGGTCCAGGCCGTGTTGTCGACGTTCGACACCACGCCTTGCCGCAGATGCGGTTGCGCCGGATCGGGTGTCGTGTCCTCGAAGACCATGAAGGCGACCTGTTCGCTGGTGTGCGCTCTTTCGCTATCGCGGAGTTGATCTTCGTCGACGGCTAGTTTCATGCTTTGGGCGTCGACAGGCCCGTCTCCCAGAAGCACGGCCCAGCCGCCGTCTTGGCCGTCCCTGCCTGCGATCGAGGCAATCGCCGCGGAGGCCGAAGAGAGTCCGCTGAAACCGTACCGGTAAGGCGCCGACTGGGTGATCCCCAAGACCGTATCCGAGCCGACGGCCGCCACGTAATTGGTCCCCTCGATCGTGCCGGCCCCGGCCTCGATCACGATGTAGCCGATCGTCTCGGCGGCGCGCGTGGTGTCGGGGTCCTGGCCGACCTGCTTGCCGACGTACAGGGCGTCGCTCGATGCCGGAGATTCGACATCCTGGCCGCGAGACCAGAAAACGGAGGCATCGGCGTCATTGGCCGTCATCACCTGACCCAGAACGACGGGGGCCGTGTAGCTGTTGACATACTCGCGGTGCGTACCGACCCAGGAAAGCTTATGGTCGGTGACCGTCGAGTTGAACTTGATGGCTTCCATGTTCACGCCATGGTCGGCCACGTTGTAGATCCCTTCCTCGACGACCATATAGTGGACATTGATCCCGGCCACTGCCGCGGCGGAGTTGTCGGCGCGGTCCATGCGGACCTCGAAGCTATTGCCGGTAGCGTTACGAACCCGAGCGACCAGCGGCACGCTATCCTGGCCGTAATTGGGCGTGAGCGTGACGACCATCGAATCGTAGGCCCGGTCCAAGGTGACCGTGGTCCAGGCCGTGTTGTCGACGTTCGAGACCACGCCTTGCCGCAGGTGCGGTGTGTGAACGCTGACAGTCACCGAGGCGGTTGCCGTGTTGCCGGGCGTGCCGTCGTCGATGGTGTAGGTGAAGGTATCGGTATCGGTATCGTCAAAACCTGCAGCCGGTGTATACTCGATCGAAGTCCCACCGACGATCGTCACGGTTCCGCCGTTGGAAGTCGGTCCGACTGCGGTGATTCGCAGCGATTCGCCGATGTCGGGTGCGCAGGAATCGTTGGCCAACACATCCACTACGGCGGGCCCGCCGCCGGGAGGAATCACGAGCCTGTCGTCGACGGCCGTTGGTGGGTCGTTGACGTCGAATTGGAATCGGCGGACGGCCGTGTCGGTTCCGTCGGTTGCCGTGACTTGGACGTAGAAGTATTCGTGGAAGCCATCGGCCGGGTCGATGGTCAGGGTGTCGCCCGTGAGCGTTAAGCTGACGTCGCTTGCCGTGGCGGTGGGTTCGACGGCGTCGTGCAACAGTGTCGGATCGGCATGATATTGCGAACCGAGCGTGGCAATCAGCGGGCTGGACGCGATGCTTCCGGCCCAATCGTGGAACTTTCCGTTGGGCATGATGAAATACCAACCGTCATTGCCCCGGAAGAACTTTTCGTTGTACCCGAAGAGATCTTGCAGGTAGTCGTCCGAGTACTTGTAGAGTCCCAAGTCTTGATCCAGTTGATAGGCCAAGGGGGCCCATTGATCGGTGGCAAGGACTTCGGCCGAAAAGGTCAAGGATTCTCCGTCCAGGTCGTCGGCGGTCAGTGTCACTTGCCCATTTTGTCCGTAGACGACGGACAGATCGGCGATCGGATCGAGGACGGGAATGTAGTTCTCCAGCGTAAGTGACAACTGATAATCCCCGATGTCCGAGATGTCCCACGGGAGGACTTCGAGATAGTACGTGCCGGCGGCCGGGGCTGCCCAGGAGATTCGCGAGCCCAAGTTGTCGGGGTAACTGATGTCGTCGTTCCAATCGATGACGGTCGTGCCGTTGGAGTCGTAGAGCCAGAGCATCGAGTCGATCAGGCCGTTGAGTGTGGTTTCGAACGTATAGCTGCCGCTAGCGACCACGTCGAAGGCGAACCAGTCGACATCATCGCCGTAGTCGATCCGAGCGTCGACGACATCGCCGATCGCCACCGGCTCGGCCGTGGCGGAATCGTTGCCATAGTCGTCTGCGACCTGAATCAGTTGCAGTTCGTATTGCCCGGTCTGACTGGACCCATAGGCTTCCACCTCTAAGTAGTACGTGCCGCTGGCGCTGAACTGCCAGGAGATCCGCGACTCGGGATGGTCGGGCCAATAGACATCGTCGTTGTAGTCCAAGAGGCTCGTGCCGTCTTGGCCGTAGAGCGACATGAACGAATCGGGTAGCGTCGACAGGGAGGTTTCGAAGACATACGTTTCCCCGGCTACCACATCGAAAGCGAACCAATCGACGTCGCCGCCGATCCCGATCGTACCGGCGACCGTGCTGCCGATCGTAACGGCAGTGGCGGTATCCGCATTGTCGCCGTGGTCGTCCGGTGGGATGATAGTCAGGGTCGTGCTGGAGACGCGGCTGAATTGGCCCTCGTTATCGACGGCCCGGGCGAAGAAGACATGCGCCCCGGGAGTCCAACCGGTCGTGTCGAGCGTCATGCTGGCCTGGGAGTTGACGATGGTCGTGTCGGTAAGCATCAGTTGGTCGCCCGCGTCGAACTCCCCGTCGGCGTTGGTGTCTTCGAAGAAGGAGACGGACGTAACGGTTCCGTCAAGGTCCATCACACCGCTGGCGGTGAGGGTCACGGTCGCTCCGGCTTCCGTGCTGCCGGGCGAGGCCGACAGCGAGGTCAAAAAGGGCGCCCTGGGGCCTTCGTCGACAAGCAGATCGAGTGTGCCGAACGCATTGAGCCGGCCTCCGGTGGCCACGCGTCCGCTGAGTGACGCGAGCGAGTCGGTGCCTTGCAGGATGGCGGCCTTGATCTCGGCCACCGTCGCGTCGGGTGCGACCGACCAGGCCAACGCGGCCACGCCCGCCACGTGCGGAGTAGCCATGCTGGTGCCCGAGAACGAGGCGTATCTTTCGCCGGGCAAGGTGCTGTAGATGTCCACGCCGGGCGCAGCCAGATCGACCGTCGAGACGCCGTAGCTGCTGAAATAGGCCAGATTGTCGTTGTGGTCGGTGGCGGCGACCGAAATGACGTTGGCCTGAGTGTAATTCGAGGGATAATGGGGCGATGAATCGTTGTTGGTCCCGCTGTTTCCGGCCGCGGCGACGAACAGGATACCGGCATCGTTGTTGGCCTGGAGCGCGTTGGCCATGGCCGAGCTGTACAGGCCTCCGCCCCAACTGTTGTTGGTCACGCGGATGTTCACACCATAGCTGGTCCGCATCATGGTGGTGTAGTTGACTGCCTGGACGGCGTCGGATATGTATCCCCAACCGTCGGCGGAGAGGAACTTCAGGCCCATGATCGAGCTGGACCAGTTGACCCCGGCCACGCCTTGGCCGTTGTTGGCCGCCCCGGCGATGGTCCCGGCCACGTGGGTCCCATGGTTGTTGTCGTCCATGGGGTCGCCGTCGTTGTTGAGAAAATCGTAGCCGTGCACGTCGTCAACGAACCCGTTGCCGTCGTCGTCGATTCCATTGCCGGCGATTTCCCCGGGATTGGTCCAGATATTGGCCGCCAGATCGCTGTGGGTATAGTCGACGCCCGTGTCGATGATCCCCACGACGATATTCGAGCTACCGGTCGAGATTTCCCAAGCCTCGGGGGCATCAATGTCGGCGTCGGCCGTTCCGCCGGTCTGGCCCGTATTGTGCATCCCATAGAGTCGCCACATTTGCGAATCGTTCGGGGTGGCTTGCAGCTTTTGGGCGATGTCCAACTCGTAGCTGGCCACGTAGGGATTCTCGGCCAGGTAGTCTCCCACGACATCGATCGAGGAGCCCGTGCTGCGCAGGAGAACCTGACCGGCCAGACCCAGACCGCGCAGGACCTCGAGCGTGACGTCCGAACCGGTCAACAGGCCGATCGTATCGCCGGCCGAGCTGATCCCTTCGAGCGAATCGGTGGCGAAGTGGACGATCCAGTCGAACTGGTCACTCTCGACGTTGTCGGCCGGAAGGTCCTTCAGCGGACCGTCGTAGCCGGGAGGTAGGACGAGTTCCTTTTCGACCACGGCATAGGTTCCGTCCGCTTGCAGGGCGGTAGAATTGACGTGTCGCGGCGTGGTCGCGTCGCCAAGATCCTCGAACCAGTCGGGCGAGATCCACGCGGCGCCGGCGTCGTAGTCGCCTCGCGGGGAAAGCCCGTCGGCCGAGAGCAGCATTTTCGGCTCGAGGAGGTGAAATCCTTGTGACAAACGGCGTTGCTTACTGCGCCGCGTAACAGGCCGACGCATCCCGCGCGTCAGGCCGGAGTATTGCCCGAATAACATAGTTGTTCAACCTTGTGGCAGCTTGGCGACCACGCCCTCGCACGCTTGGCGAGTCCCGACATGGCCCATAGCTTTGCGTCCCCACCTCGCGATGGGTTTGCCTTTCTCGGGGGATGAACTCCACCGATCGCTCTCTAGGAAAGCACCCTCTAGGAAGACACCGCCCAGAGCATCGAGAATCCTCCCCATTTTTCGTCGCAGATAAGATCAGCAGAAAAGCTTTGTGCAACTGAAACGTAGCTTGAGTTTCGCGGCAGGGTCGGCTAAAAAGCCAGTGGGGACATGGAAGTTGCTGTAAAAAAGGGAACGACGTACGATCGTACCGATTTCGACAGTTAAGGCGCCAAGCCAACGGGGTGTCTATGCCAACCGCAAATTTGGGTGTCGTGAAATGAAGCGATTCCCATGGTAGCGGCCCTGTGGGTTGACGCCGCTCGCGCTTGCGCCAACAGGCAACACTGGATCGGTGTATTCACGGTGAGCTTGGCAACGGCTTGCGGGAAACATCAGCGATTTGCGGTTGGTCGAGTATTTCGCGCAATGTCATGTTGTGGAGTTCGCGAGAGGTCGCAACAGATTCTCAACGTGCACTCACCCGTCAGCCGGAGTACGATCGTGATGGGAATGCGGTGCGGGAGAAGCAAGCCAAAGCTGCCCGGCAAGAGAGGCCTTTTGCATGTGGCTCGTGTTTCTACGAGCGGTTTTCCGCGGGGCGGGCGCTCGTGCGAAGTTGCCCGTCCACCGTGGATTCCAGGAGCTTGCGTAGCTTTCGGTCACCGGACCTTCGTTGGAAACACCACTCCAGGTGCTGTTTCGCCTCGTCGAATTCTTTCGATGCCAACAGAAATGCGCCCAGGGCGTAGTGAGCGCTGTAGTGGGTCGGGTCGCAATGCACTGCGCTCCGCAAGCAGCGGATGCGTGAAGTGGCGTCGTCGAGTGCCCGGTAGGTATTGGCCGTGTCGAGCCAAACGTGGGCCGCTTTACGCCCTTGCAATTCACGCGCGCGAGCCTCGGCCACCACGACGTACCGTTGTTGGATAACTCGCAATCTGTCGGGCAGCTTGTTGCTGCGGTAGAAGTGTTGCAGTAAGCGCAGCGCCTCGAAGTCCGGTTGGAACGTCTCGAGGATGAAATCCGCCGGTAAGCGTGGCGCCAAGAGATCGATCAACAACTTTTGTTGCGTACTGCCCGCGCGAAAGGCTATTTGCCAGTGCTCGAACGCCTGGTCCCAGTCGCCGCGAAGCATGGCCTCTTGGCCGGCGACAAACAATACGGCGCCGTCGTAGGGACGTACCAGCATGGCTTGGGTCAGATAAGTCTTGTCGCCCGGCGACTGGGGGCCCTCGAGAAACGAGAGGTCGGCTAGCTGAAGATAAGCTTCACCCTGCAGGGGACAGCAGATCAAAGCTTGTCGAGCGTGGCGAAGGGCCGCGTCGAGGTGCTTCCGGCCATCTGGAAACGCTCGATCCAGCCAGATGCCAAGCGCTTCGGACGACTCGAACCCGGAGGCCTTGGCCGCATCGCGGACCTGCTTCAGGTCCATCGAATTCAGCGGCGCGTCGGAAGGCCGGTTGAACATCTCGATATGCCCGGCCGCCAGATAAGCATGGGCACGAGCATGGTCCGGTTGCCAGCGAACGACCGCCGAAAGTTGCTGCATCATCGATGCGAGGTGTTCATGGCGATCGTCGTTCTCGGCGTTGCGTTGCGCATGAGCCAAGGTGAGGTAGCGATGCCAGTAGGGTTCGGCTCGTACGGCTGCCAGGCGGTTTTGCAACAAGACGCACCCCAGCAACAAGAGGCACGCCGCGGCAGCCCACCAGGCGATTTGCGGTAGTTGAATCGCGGCGGGTGGTTTCGCGGCTTCCGCTCGTTGCATTTGCCACAAACGTATGACACAACCGGCCGAGACGACCGGAACGATCATGCAGCCGGGAACGTACCAGATGAAATCAGTTGCCGAATGCGCGAAGCAAGCGGCCAGACTGGCCGCGAGTGCCGAAAAACAGAGCAACGTGGAAGTAGAGAGCCCCGTCTGCAGTGTGGAGATGGCCCGTAGTGTGGAGATGCAAACGAAGATACACAGACCTATGGCCGACAGTGCAAGCAGTAACCCCAGACTACCGCCTTCAAGGAAAACCTGCACGTAGCCGTTCTCGGCGTGTGTGTATTCGATGCCTTCCTGGGTTTTCTCGTTGTGGAAATAGATTGGGTTCACTTCCGGGTGGCTTCCTAATCCGGTTCCCAACAAGGGGAAATCGGCGGCGGCCTCGAGGTCCGCTTGCCAAAGCTGCCATCGCCCTTGCTTCTCGTCGAGTTCGCTGATCGACAGGAAATCGTCGAGCCGGTTGGATACGGCTTGATACCCATAGATGTGCAGGCAAGCCCCGACAAACATGGCAACGGAAGTGACGACCAGGAGCATTTTGCGACTGACCAGCGAACCGCAATACAGAACGACAAGGCACACGACGGCTGCGATCAAGAGGGCCATGGCCCCGCCGCGTGAAAGGGACATCAACGCAGCGAAAACCGAGACTCCCAAGGCCAGGAGTTTCAGTCCCGTGGCAACTCGCAATCGATCCGAGCCATGCCCGAATTGCGTGCGATGCGATTGTTTTCGGCGTGAGTCCTGCAGGTCCTGTTGAATCCACCAAACCAACGGCCCGATCCCCAGGGCAATGAACTGAGCAAAATGATTGCGGTTCGTAAAGCTGCCCTTGACCTGTGTTGCGGTGTCGGAGAAGGGGTGTCCATAGAACCAAAAAAACTTTCCATTGCCGCAAGTGTATTGAATCAATGCAAACACGGCCATGCCCACGGTCGCCAGGGCTATCCAACGCAGCAGAAACTGAACGCCTTCAACGCGGCGAACGAGGTCAATCACACCACGCCGAGGAATCGAAAACGTGCGCAACAAGAGCCG
>CAYYOX010000006.1:10764-23950 GCA_964473065.1 uncultured Planctomycetaceae bacterium
ATAACGATCAGAAGGTGTTGCCCCACGACCAGCAGAAGGATCGAAAACGTGAGGATCAGGATCCGGCTGCCCTGCGTTGCGGCGGGGGGCAGCGAGATCGTGTTCCAGCTACCCAGGATCGCCGACCTGGAAGTCGACGCGGAATCGGGGGCCCACAAGGGCAGTATTTCATGGTGATGCGGAGAAAGTGTGGCGAGGACCGCCGGAGGAAGCGGGATCAATTGCAGGCCGACCAACCCCAACGCCGCGAGGACCAGCCAATCCAGCGGAGAGTGGATCCAACTCGCTTGACTTACAAGGCTTTGACGCAGCAGCCAGCACAAGGCGACGGCAAAGGTCAGAATCAGGAGGACAAACTGCCCCAAGGCAATACGGCCCCCAAGAAGCAGCGGTACGACCACGATGATGGCAGCCAAACCGATATCAACAGCTCGCAGCAGCCACAAATCGACTTGTGATGAGTCCGCGTCCCTCTCTCGAGCGCGCGGCCAGGCCTCCGTGCTGGTTTCCGGCGTCGTATTGTCTGCGGTGTAGGATGCCACGGCGATTTGTGATGGTCGGTCAGTGTTAAGCGGCCCGGGGAATATCTTTTCGAGCGGGGCGGATCGGCTCCTCGGTCGGATGGTCGGATTCTGTCGCATCCTCCTCATGACCGTATCCGTATCCATACCCATACGCATTGCCGTACCCATAGCCGTAATAACTTTCGGCGTTTTCCTGAGCGAGATGGTTGATGACAATGCCCACTACTCGGATCCCCATCGAAGGGAAGCTCTCGGCCGCACGAATGACCGTTCGTCGGCGATTCTTTTCCGGACGGACCGTCAGCAACACGCCGTCGACCATCCGGCCGATCAGCGCCGTATCGCTAACCAATGCCGGCGGACTGTCGATAAGGATCTGGTCGTAGTGTGTTTCAGCCCAGGCTAATAGCTCGGAGAAACGCTCGCCGGAGAGCAACTCGGTTGGATTACCCGGACGGGGTCCCGAGGGGAGCACATCCAGGTTTTCGATCAACTGAGGAACCACATAGGCTTCGGCCGCTTCGGCGATCGGCAGCCCGTCTCGCAAGAGGGCCGACAGCCCTTGCGGGCCGCGCATATTCAGCAGCGGCGTTAGGCCCGGGCGACGCATATCGGCGTCAATCAATAGGGTCCGTTTTCCCGATTGGGCATAGGTGGTCGCCAAATTGACGGCGATCGTTGTTTTCCCGTCCCCCGGTTCACTGCTCGAGATGACCAATCGTTCGACGCTGTTTTCGGACAGCGCCAACGCCGTGCGCAGCGTGCGGAAGGCTTCCGTTTCCACGGCGTTGGGGCGCATGTGTGCGTGAATGGCCTCGATGCCACGATCGGCCACGGGGTCCATTTTGCGCACCATGGCCAAAACGGGAATCCCCAGTTGTGCCTGCAACTCTTCGGGCGAACGGAACCGATCATCAAGCAAATCCTGCAGGTAGACCAGCAGCAGCCCGCCGCCGATTCCCGACAAGAGCGAAAGCAATACGATCCGCGTCAGCTTGGGTGAAATGGGACCACGGCGAACTTCCGGCCGATTGAGGGTTCGAGTCCGAATCGAACTGTTCTCCTGTCCGAGATCGATATCATGCAAATGGGTTAACACTTGGTCGTAGTCGTTGCTCATGCGAGTGTATTCTCGCTGGAGTTGGTTGCGCTTGGTGATGGCCTGATCCAGGGACATCGCCTGACTGTTCGCTTCCTCGTAACTCCGACGGGTTGCCTGTTCGAGTTGGAGGGCTTGAGCGAGCGCCTGCTGGGCAAACTGCATCAGCAAGGGGGCCAACTCTTGCTGAGACAGCCCGCCGAGTTGTGAATTGTCGAGCCGTGATCGGTTCAACAGATATTCCTCTGCCGCGGCAATACGACCCTGGATTTCTCGCACCTTGTGATGGTTCTCGGCGTAGAATTGGAATATGGATGCCAGCTTGGACCGGTCGGCGAGCAACTGTTGGTTGGTACGCGAGATCATTTGGGCGTCGGCTGAGCTGAAGCCGAGTTTCCGGAGAAGCACTTCGTTCCCCACCGCCTTGATCAGGGACGAAGCGTGCTGTTGCAGGTCTTCTCCGTTGTGGATCGCGCGCTGCAGGCACTCTAGCTGCGATGCGGCCAAGTCTTGCTTAGTACGCGCGTCGATCCAGGTGTCATTGAAACTGATGACACGCTTCATCACGACGTTGACGTTGTCGCCATCCTGGAATAGAAGTTCACCGGAATCCTTGCGAGCTTCGGTCAGCTCGGCCTCCTTGACTTTTAATTGTGATTCGAGGTCGGTTTTTTCCTTGAAGAGGATATCCAAGAGCTCGTCGGCCGTGCTCTTGTGAAGTTTCTTGGTGAACGTCAGATAGGCACTCAACACGGCGTCGACCACGGCGGCCGCGGCCTGGGGGTCTTTGGAAGAGTAGCCGATGTTGATGATGTTCGTCTTTCGCGCCGAGGAGACATCGAGATTGCTTCGAAGGACTCGGACCCAGTTCTCACGCGGTGCGTTGGCCAAATCGATCTGGCAATTCGGCGGCAGTTGCTTCAACGCCTCCTCCAACACAACCTCGCTACTGACCATTTGGCGATACGTTGTCATCCGGTCTTGGGTCATCGAGCCGGATGTCATGTCGGCCGACCAGGTGTCGCCGGTCGGGAGAATCAGCAACGAAGCGCCTGATGAATAAATCCGCGTTGCCGTCGTGTAGTAAAGCCCTCCCAGAACCATGGCGGCCGTCATCACGACGATCATCGCCCCCTTGCGATACCGTACGGCACGCAAAAATCGAAAAAAGGCCTGGGCCGGATGGATCTCCGGACCCATTTCGGATGAGACGGGTATGTTGAGCATCGGCTCGGCCATGGCAATTGCTGTCTTCGTTAAACAAAAGTCTTTAGGTTCAAAGTACTAAAACAACGGCACGCTCGCGCTTACGCCGAAGCGAATGATCCTGGTGATGATGCCTGAAACCACTGTGGTCGGCGTGTGTTCTACGGTGACGATGTCTCCCGGCTGCAAACGGATGTTCTCGGCCGAGTTCTTCTTGGCTTTGCTTAGGCTGGCCAGAATCGTCACGTGCCCTTCACCGTTGCGGTTTTTCCGCATCACGTACACCTTGTCGGCCAAGTCGGACGAGGTGCCGCCCGCTTCGGCAATCGCGCGCAGCAGCGTGAAATCATGTTTGACCGGGAAATCGTAAGTCGACGGTTTCTTCACCAAACCGAGAATCGAGATCGATTCGGGTTGCCGCTTCTCGATCATCACTATGCTGCCGTCCGGCAGGTACGTGTTGTTACCGGGCTGGCGGACCGCCTCGGCGAGGTTCAAGCAAATCAGATTATCTTCTAGCGGTCCCGCCGCCATGGCCCCGCCGGTGAGCTGAACTCCCGGTTCACCCGGATAGGGACCGGGAGCCGCCAGCGCGCTCGGATCGCGAGGCAGGCGAATCTCTACCCGCGTTCCCGCGTCCTCACCCAGCCCGCCGGCTGCGATGATGGCTTGCAGCAAGTAGCTGGACCCGCGAGGTAGCTCGACCATTTTGGGTTTTTCGACGCCGCCGGTTACTATAATCTGGTTGAGTTGCTGTTTCTGCATCGTGACCGTGACGTTCGGTTGCCGATACAAGCGACCCTGGATGCAGGCAGCGGCAATCTGCTGCTCGGCTTGCATTAGGTGTAAACCGTCCAAGTAGATGCGACCGAGCTGCGAGATCAGGGCCGTGCCGTCGTCGCCGACGCGCAGTGGGAATTCGATTATCGCATCCGCTTCCAAACCGGCCGCAATCGAAACCTTCAGCACGTCGCCACGCCCGATGATTTCCGGGCTGACTTGTGGACCGGAGAGGCCGGAAAGATTCAACACGTGGGCGTTCTCGATCCGCGCCGCCTCGAGTTCCGGCGGTAGCGTCGCCGCCACATAGTTATGGCCGTGCATGCAGCCGCCAAACCCCAACACCGTGAATACCGAGGTGGTGCAAAGAAGCAAAGCTATCGAGAACCGGTTGCGAGTGTTCGTCGAGGACATGCCGGGAGCAACTCGTGAAATGCGTTAAAGAAACCGCGACGCTTAGTCGGGCAAATGTCGGCCGATTAGGGGCTGGCCAACTAAGGACTGGCCGGTTTCTTAGAATTGTGAATGGCCACGGGAACGGCGATGGCGGTAGCCACCATCAGAATCCCCACCAACGTGCACGGATTCGCCAGCCACGAACGACTGCCCGCCGATTGACCGCGGACTTGCGGCTTGCCGACGACCAACGTCACTCCGCGCTCGGCCACCGGCGGCGCTGTATTAGGAGCCCAAATACGGCAAACGGTCCGACTCTCGCCGACGGCCAGTTCATACATCCCGCTGCCGAGTCCGCGTACAAAAAACCGTCCCGCGCGGTCCGTCGTCACCGTGGCGATGTCCTGCTCCCGATGGCGTACGGTCACCCGAACCGAAGCCTGGGGATTGCCGGCCGTATCCTGCACCTGCCCAGCCAATACGCCGTCGGCATTCAGGGCGATGTCGTTGACGGTTGCCGTCGGCGGGACAAGTTCCGGTTTGGCCGTTTCGTCTGCGGCGGCTGCCAACAATGGATGAACCGGCACGATCATCCCCAAGCAAGCCAAAAGAAGCAGCCCCTTTTCCAGCATTCTCGCACGTCTCATTAGACCTATCCTCCTGATATGGTTCTCGCCCGCCAGGGCCAAGGCATCCTTGTCTACTTCATCGCGCCAGTGCGGCGCACCGCATTAAGTGTTGTTGCGGTTGCATCTGCCGTGAAAAGCTTGTTGCAGTAAAAGAGAGGGCGGGATGCTACCCGAAACGGCGGTTGAGGAAAATAGCATTTTGGTCAAGAGAATGCCAAAAAACGTCAAACTTCCTCGACGAGTCGTGCGGACATCGAGACGGATTCCTCGCGAACTCCGTCTGTGGGGGCGTCAGAGAGACTGCGAGCCTTGCCTAGGCTGCCCGAAGATCGCCCATTCGCTAGATTACGGGCTGGACGGCGACCGCTGGTTGTTGTGAATGATGATCGGAACGGCAACGCCTGCCCCAATCAGTCCGGCAATCACATAAGGGTCGGAGAGCCAAAAGTGCAGTGACCCGGCCCCTGGCAGGCTGAGGTTGCCGCGCACGGGACCATTGCCCACGATCAGCAGGGTTCCCGGACGGCATGTGGGAGGTCCGGCGCCCGGATTCCAGAGGCGATAAGGCCCATAGCCCCCGGCACTCACCAGTCGGTAGATGCCGCCGTGCAGGCCTCTCAGAGTGTATCGTCCCTGAGCGTCGGTTTTGACCGTGGCCAAGAGCCGATCCTTGGCATAAAGCGAAACCGGCACGAACCGTTGAGGTTGGCCTTGTGCGTCGAGCACTTGTCCCAGCAGCAATCCACCGTCGTGAAGCATCACGTCGATCGTCGGCGGCGACGGATCACTCGCCATGGCAGCCGAATGGGGCAGGATCAATTGGGGTAGAAACAGCCCCAAGACTGCCAACCAAATCAGAGTTTGCCGGGTAATCCCCAGGCCTTTCATCGCACGCCCCCGCTAAGTTTTCCGAGATACCGACGTTCGCTTCCCGGAGATGAGATAGGTTCCACCTACGGACTCGACGGGCGACCGCTGTTGTGGATCGAAACGGGTACGGCCACGGCCGTTGCCACGATTCCGGCGACAATCCAGGGATTGGTCAGCCAACCTGCCAGACCGGTACGGCAAGGCACCGCACATTCTCCTGCACATCCGGGATCGCCGCATCCAGTGCACTGTGCATACTCGGCGCCCTGCTCGCATTGGGCACATTGCCCTCGGACCGTTTGCTTGCCGGCCACCAATAAGGCGCCGTGCTGCGATGTGGGCGGAGCGGCCCCGGGATTCCAGGTGCGGAACGTTCCGTGGGCTTCCGCGGCGACGACCTGATAGACGCGACCCCGCAGCCCCCGCACGGCAAAGTAACCTTGCTTGTTCGTTTGCGTAACGGCGATTTCGCGACCGTTTTCCTGCAACGAAACGGCTGTTTTGCTCAACGGGGCGCCCTGAGGATTGACAACCTGCCCCAACAGCAAGCCACCCTCTTGCAGTGCCACATCAATGACGACCGGCTCCCGCTTCACTTCCGCACCGGAGGCGAAAACCGCCGGCGGAAGACAGAGCCCGATGGTTGCCAACAAAACGAAGATACGACTCATAGCCTTCATCTTAGACACTCCCTTATGAGGAACAAAGGCAAATCATGTTTGCCCAAACCTACTCAACCGAGCCCAAAATTCCCCAGGGGTGGAGGAAGACCGGCTACGTGCAGATATTCCGCGAACGCTGTACGTCATCGGAAAAAAACTCGCCGCAACTAGAGAAAAGGCGGCCAGAAAATCGGAATTTTGAGAATTTCTTCGCCAGACGGCCCAGTCTGCCCAACCGTTGAGCTACCTCTTCCATGCCTTGAAATGGGCGACCAACTGCTTTTCCGGGTGGCGCATGCGATGTTGCAGGCGGCGGCTGAGCAAGCCCGGAGGCGCACCGGCACGCAAGTCGGCAAAATAGCGGACCAACTCCCCGTGCGCCTCCCGCGAACCATAGAGCATGAAGTGAACCCAAGCCCAGGCGTACCGGTAGTCAGATTGCCCCATACTTCCCATGCTACCTTTGTTCTCCAGGGCCTCTAGCTTCGGTGTCTTCCCAAACCGGACGGCCCAGCGGACGCTTTTCAGATGGGGATTGCCAAATGCCCGCTGGCGGGAGGGAACCTCGAAGTACTCGGCCAATCCCTCGTCAAGCCACAGCGGCACCAACGGCAGCACGGCGTGCAACAAGGCGTGCGTACATTCGTGCCGCAAATCCGTCGCCAACTCTCGGCTGTCGTAGGCATAGACTCGGCCCGGGCCTTGGTCTTTGACGAACAACGCGCGCCGATAGGGTACGTCGGGCATGTGCTGGGCCAAGTACTTCGAATAGCTTTGCTTGTTGCGGAACAGGAAGATCTCGATCGGTTCTTCGGCGGGAGGGATGCCCAAGTATCGTACCAGGCAGTCTTGGATTTGGGCCAATTCCCCGAGCAGTTCGTCCCAACTTTGCAGCGAGAACTCGGCCCGGCAGAGAAACGGCCCCGACTGCCGATGATCGACCCAGCCTTCGGCCGAGCACTCCGAGATCGCGACCGTCAATGTCCCAATTATCGAAAGCGCCCACGCGCAGCCGGTGCAGATTGGACGCGGTGGCCGTCGCATCAACCTGCCTTTTTCCGTCGGAACCAGCCGCCGAGCAACGATTCTCGTCTTGTCGGTCGAGGGCTGCTGACGGGCTTTCCGGCAAGGACCTGCGCCGGGTTGCGGCAGCAGAGATCCACGGCCACTTCATACCCGGCCAGGTGGGCCACGCGGTCGAACGCTCGACGCAGCAGGGGGCGTCGGGCCTTGATCCCGTGCGCGTCGGTGGCCACGAAATGGGCCAACCCTTGCCGCACGAGCCATTGAGCCAACTGTTCGACGTCCGGCCCAAACGTCCCCACCAGCGAACCGGCGGTCACTTGGAACAGGCATCCGGCCTCGGCCAACGGCCAAAGTACGTCGCGCCCGGCCAGAATTCCCTGGTTGCGTTCCGGGTGTGAAAGGATGCCCGTGATGCCGGCCGCGTGCAGCGAATCGAGCCAGCGTTCCAGGGGCAAATAGACTTCATGGGGCAGTTCCAGCAGCACGTGACGTCGCCGATCGGCCAGGGTGAGCACCTCGCCGTTGCGAAGCTTGTCGATCATATCCGGCTCGATCCGGACGTCGGCTCCCGGCAATACACGCAACGGAATCCCTTGCTGCTGAAGCAGTTGCTGCAATTGGGCCGTCTGCTCACGAATCGCCGGGCCATGGTTGCTGCCGTGATTTCCCAATTGATGTGGGGTGGCGACGATCGTCGAGATGCCGTCGGCCACGGCCAGTTGGGCCATTGCCAGCGACTCGTCCCAGTCCGAAGCACCGTCGTCCACGCCGGGCAAGAGATGGCAATGGATATCCACAAAGGGAGGAGCTTCTTGCACTATGATTTCCTTGACCTTCTCCGGACGACCGGAGTGATTATGCCGCATCAGCCCGGCGCGAGGGGGTTCGTTTCGGCGAGGTTGATCGTCGGGCCGGTCGCTGTTGGGCCGAATGGCTACCCGGTGCAATTCGCAACGGCGGTGGATGGATTTGCTTGCCGATCGTCAAGGGCCAGAAGACGAAAAACTTGTGAAAGCAGTGATTGCATTTCATCGGCCGCATCAGGAGCAAGGCCAGGGCCCTTTTTCGCCAGCCTTTCGGCTGATACAGATACGCCTTTTCAGCCCAGCACATGGGGCACTTCATCGCTCCGTCCTTTCCGGATTCTCAGGTTGCCGTGTTTTCTCTTGATGTTAGGGGCCGTCTGAAATTGGCGCGCGAATCCTGTTCCTTGCAAGCCACATGGGGTAAAATAACCGGAATCAGGCAGTTTCCGGCCGATCGACCCCTGCCCCATTGGCCAAGATTTGCATCCGGGCCATACACTACTCTCGAAGAAAGGATTCGCACATTACGGAAGCCGCTGATCCGCGTCAAGAGCAGTCCGAGCGACTTGCGAAAGCGGAGTGCAGGTGGTGGAACAGGTGACACTTTGGGTAATCTGGCTTTTTTGGAAAGGAATTTGCCATGCGGAAGGGCTCCCGAGAGGAGATGGAAAACCGATGCTGCCACCGCAATCACAGCAAAAGTCTGACGAGCTTGAGAAGTTGGCGTACATCTCAAGTTCGAGCCGACATCTGAACAACCGCCCTGCCAACCTATTTCCCCCTAACTTACAGGCAAACCCTCCCGTTCGCACCGCGGCCAGCTAGAATTGTCCGTTCACGTTCACCTTTTGGGACAGGCTTGGCCGGTAATTGCGTACAAATACTGGCCTTTCTCTGATTCGATGTTTAACCTAAGATTTTTTCCTGTTTGCAGCGTTGTTCCCCTAATATACAAGACTTGTAAACGCTTCGTCCGTCACCACCGGGTTTGTCCCGAATGGCGTTTACAGTCTAAGTACGAAGTAATTGCCGAATTATGAGAACGATCATCGTCACCGGCGGCGCCGGCTTTATCGGCAGCAACTTCGTGCGGCAGTGGATCGCCCAGGAGCAGACTCGACTGGTCAACCTCGACCGGCTGACCTATGCCGGCAACTTCGATTCCTTGGCCGACGTGGCCGAGAGCCCGTTGCACGTCTTCGTCGAGGGCGATATCTGCGACGGACCGTTGCTGGATCGGTTGTTCGAAAAATATCAGCCGCAGGCCGTAGTCCACTTTGCGGCTGAGTCGCACGTCGACCGTTCGATCGACGGACCGGCTGCCTTCGTCGAAACCAACGTGGTGGGGACGTTCTGCCTGCTGGAAGCCTCCCGAGCTTATTGGAACAATCTGTCGGCGACGGAGCAGACCGGGTTCCGCTTTCTGCACGTTTCGACCGATGAGGTTTACGGGTCGCTGGGGCCGACCGGCAAGTTCACCGAAGAGACGGCCTATGCACCCAACTCACCCTATTCGGCCTCGAAGGCGGCTAGCGACCATTTCGCCCGGGCGTATCATCACACCTACGGACTGCCTGTGGTGGTGACCAACTGCTCGAACAATTACGGGCCGTACCAGTTTCCGGAAAAGCTGATTCCGCTGATGATTCTCAATGCCCTGGAGGGCAAACCGCTGCCGGTTTACGGCGATGGGAAACAGGTAAGCGATTGGCTTTATGTGGAGGCCCACTGTAGGGCGATTCGCACCGCGCTGGCCCGAGGAACCCCCGGTGAAGTTTATAATATCGGCGGCAATTGCGAGCGGACGAATCTTCAGATCGTCGAGGCAATTTGCGGCGTGGTCGATCGGCTGCGACCGGAGTTACCCCATCGCCCTTGCTCTTCGTTGATCACGTTCGTGGCCGATCGCCCGGGGCACGATCGCCGTTATGCTATCGACATCGGCAAGATCAGCAGCCAGTTGGGATGGAAGCCCCAAGAGGACTTCGAGTCGGGCCTGCAACGGACCGTGCAGTGGTATCTCGACAACCCGACCTGGGTCGAGCGAATCAACAGCGGAGAACACCACCGCGAACGACAGGGATTGAACACGAAGCGGCAAACCGCCGAGGGAATCGATGGATAGCGCAATGCACTGCAAAAAAGGCATTATCCTTGCCGGCGGGTCGGGAACGCGGCTCTATCCGGTGACCGAGGTCTTGAGCAAGCAACTGCTGCCGGTCTACGACAAGCCGATGATCTACTACCCCCTCTCGACGCTGATGCTGGCCGGCATCCGCGATATCCTGCTGATCTCCACGCCCAAGGACATCGGATCCTATGAGTCTCTGCTGGGCGACGGCAGCCAACTGGGGATCTCGATCCAATATGCCGTGCAGCCGAAACCGGAAGGCTTGGCCCAAGCGTTCATCATCGGGCGGGAGTTCGTCGGCCGCGACAACGTGGCGCTGGTGCTCGGCGACAATATCTTCTACGGGCATAACTTCCAGAATATCTTGCAGCAGGTTACCGGTCGAAGCTCGGGAGCCACGATCTTCGGCTATTGGGTCAAGGATCCTCAGCGGTACGGCGTAGTGGAAATGGACGCCGAGGGCAGCGCGATCTCGATCGAAGAGAAACCGGACCAGCCAAAATCGAACTATGCCGTCACCGGGCTCTACTTCTACGATAACCAAGTGCTGGACATCGCGGCCGGGATTCAACCCTCGGCCCGCGGGGAGTTGGAGATCACCGATGTGAACCGGGCGTACATGCAACAGGGGCAGTTGCAGGTGAAAATGCTGGGGCGAGGATTTGCCTGGCTCGATACGGGAACCCACGAGTCGCTGCTCAAGGCGGGCGCCTTCGTGGAAATGATCGAGCAACGCCAAGGTCTGAAAATCGCCTGCATCGAAGAGGTGGCCTGGCACAAGGGATTCATCACTGCCGAGCAGTTGGAACTCCTGGCCCACACCCGAAAAAACAGCTACGGAGAATACCTGCTCGACCTGCTCGCCAGACCGGGTGCAACGGGAGTGCCGGGCGCCCAACGCAGGCCGTGAGAACCAGTATGTTCGAAGAAGGATTGATCGACGGCGTGGTGGTCAAGCCGCTGAAACGGTTCGAGGACCATCGCGGCTGGCTGGTCGAGTTGTACCGCGAAGACGAACTTCCGCCGGCCAACCGTCCGATGATGGGTTACGTCAGCCAAACCTTGCCCGGCGTTATCCGTGGGCCACATGAACACCGCGATCAGTCCGACTGTTTAACTTTCGTTGGTCCCGGTGATTTCAAGCTCTACCTCTGGGACACCCGTTCTGCTTCTGTCACGCTGAACCACAAGCAGACGCTAATAGTCGGCGACTCGAATCGTCAGATGGTGATTGTCCCCTCGGGTGTGGTTCACGCCTACAAGAACATCAGCGATGTCCCCGGTCTGGTGTTCAACTTCGCCAACCGCCTTTACGCCGGCGAGGGACATCGGCAGGAAGTTGACGAGATCCGGCACGAAGACAGTGAAAGCTGCAAGTTTGGGCTCGACTGAGTCGCCTTGCACGAGACCGTGAATCCGCATCACATTGTGGCCATTGCCAAGAATAGTCGAATGGCTATTGCCCAGTTTCCCATACTACCCCACACTACGCACTCTCCCAGCCATCGCAAGGTTTCCACGAAACCCGAGGGATAGCGTTCCTGCACCCTTAACGCGTTTCCGTCCACGACTCGCCTTGGCTTAGGTCGGCCGGCTTGCTATAGTCCCGCCTTCAATATGCGCCGCTATAGCCGCCCGACCGCCTATTCGAAGGTATTCGCTCGATGAAAACCGCAGCACGTCTGCTTGGAGTTCTGGTCTGTTGTTTGTCGCTGATGACCGTGGCCGGTTGCGCCAGCTCGGACACGTCGGCGCTTAAGATGCCCTGGCAGCAGGCCGACGATTCGCCGGAGTTCGTCTCGCCGGCGGGGCGGATCGAATCCCTGCAGAAGCTGGCCGGCAAGGCTCGCTGGTCCAGTGCCGAAAGGAAACGTCAAATCGTCGCCGAGTTGACCGCGGCCATTCAAAACGAAGAAGACCCGTTGATCCGCACAGAGATTGTCTACGCGTTGAGCAACTACCCGACGCCTGAGACCGACGCCGTTCTGCGTGCGGCCTTGCAGGACCCGAATGAAGACGTTCGGGTGGCGGCCTGCGAGGCCTGGGGTAAACGCGGCACGCCGGAAGCCGCCGCCATGCTCGGCGAGGCGCTCGGTGGCGACCTGTCCAAAGATGTCCGGCTGGCTGCTGCCCGGGCGTTGGGTGAAACGAACGACCGAACGGCCGTCGCAGCGCTGGGTGTTGCCTTGAACGACCGCGACCCGGCCATGCAATATCGGGCCGTGCTCTCGCTGAAGAAGGTCACCGGCGAGGACTTCGGCAACGATGTCAATCGTTGGCGTCAATACGTACAAAGCAGCTCCACCCCAGCGGTCGAATCACCCTCGCTGGCCGATCGCGCGATGGGCGTCTTCCGATAAACTATCCACTGACCACTACCCACTACCCACTGCTTCGATGAGCTATTGGCGGGAAAAAGTCGTTCTCGTAACCGGCGGCTCCAGCGGATTGGGCCGTGTGATCGCCGAGGCGTTTGCTGAAGCCGGGGCCAAGTTGGTGATTGCCGCGCTAGAGCCCGAGGCCGTTCGACAGGCGGCCGAAGAGATGTCCGCCGACGGTCGCGAGGTGTTGGGGATCCATGCCGACATTACCCGGCAGGAAGACGTGGACCGGTTGTTCGAGCAGGCGTTGAGCCACTACGGCCGACTCGACGTGCTGGTCAACAACGCCGGTCGCTCGATGCGCGGCAAGGTGCTCGACACGACGCCCGAGCAGTTCCGCGACCTGATGGAACTGAACCTCGTGGCCCTGGTCCGCTGCACCCGGGCGGCCGTACCCCATCTGCTGAAGAACCGGGGACATGTGATCAACATCGGCTCGCTGGCGGCCAAGTCGTCGGCACGCTGGGTCGGCGCCTATCCGGCCACCAAGCACGCCGTGGCCGCCTACTCGCAACAACTCCGCTTGGAACTGGCCGAGGAAGGCCTGCACACGCTGCTGGTCTGCCCCGGCCCGATCCAGCGCGACGACCCGCGGCTGTATCCGCTGGAGGGTCTCGAAGGCATTCCCGAGCGTGCCCGGCGTCGTGAGCTTCAATCGCCGCCACAGCCAGAGCGG
>CAYYOX010000006.1:23960-27347 GCA_964473065.1 uncultured Planctomycetaceae bacterium
GGGTTAGAAGGCATCACCGCAAGTTTGCGCCATCACGGGGCCGGTGTGAAAATCAAAGGCATCCCGCCAAAGAAACTCGTCCAGGCAATCCTCAACGCCTGCGAGCATCGCCAACCCGAGTTGGTTATCCCCGCCAAGGCCCGGCTGCTATTCGCCATCTCCCAACTCTTCCCCCGCCTAGGCGATTGGCTCGTGCTGAAGAAGACCTAAGAAGACGACAGGTGGCTGGGGCAAAGCGCAGCGGTGCCCCAGGCGAGTTCTTGGCCTTTTCCCCAACTTCCGCCCTCTTGCCAAGCGGAAGGCAATCTGTCACGATATGGGCTCTTCACAACATCATTCCACCGCGGGTGGAGCCACTTAGAACACAAAAGGAACAAACCATGGCCGCATTTCCCGAGATTAGCAAGATCGAGTACGAAGGACCCGAGAGCCGCAATCCGCTGGCCTTTCGCCATTACAATCCGGACGAACTGATCGAGGGAACGGCGATGAAGGACATCCTTCGGTTCAGCGTGGCCTATTGGCACACCATGCGGGGCACCGGCGCCGATCCGTTTGGCCCCGGCACCATGCTGCGGCCGTGGGAAGGGCCGGAAGATACGGTTGACAACGCTGTGAATCGGGTCAAGGTGGCCTTCGAGTTCATGGAGAAGCTCGGCGCCGGCTTCTACTGCTTCCACGATCGCGACGTGGCGCCCGAGGGCGATAGCCTGACTGAGACGAACAAGATCCTCGACACTGTGGTCAAGGCGCTCAAGGAAGAACAACAACGGACCGGCATCAAACTGCTCTGGGGCACCGCCAACCTGTTTAGCAACCCGCGATATATGCACGGCGCCGCCACAACCTGCAACGCCGATGCGTTCGCCTATGCGGGCGCCCAGGTGAAGAAGGCTCTGGAGGTGACCCTCGAGCTCGGCGGCGACGGCTATACGTTCTGGGGTGGGCGCGAAGGTTACCAAAACCTCTGGAACACCGACATGAAGCGCGAGCTGGACCATCTGGGCGCCTTCATGCACATGGCCGTCGACTATGCCAAAGAGATCGGCTTCACCGGCCAGTTTTACTTCGAGCCCAAGCCCAAGGAACCGACCAAGCACCAGTACGACTTCGACACGGCCGCCTGTGTGAACTTCCTGCGAGCCTACGGGCTGGAAGACCATGTGAAGATGAACATCGAGACCAACCACGCCACGCTGGCCGGCCACGAGGTCGAGCACGAACTGGAATACGCCGGCCATCAAGGCTTCTTGGGCTCGGTCGACGCCAACACGGGCGACCTGCTCTTGGGCTGGGACACCGACCAGTTCCCCACGGACATCTACCTCTCGACCAAGATCATGCTGGCCTTCCTCAAATTCAACGGCGGCCTGGCGCCCGGCGGCGTGAACTTCGACGCGAAGGTCCGCCGCGAAAGCTTCGAGCCGGTCGACCTGTTCTACGCCCACATCGGCGGCATGGACACCTTCGCCAAGGGCCTGAAGGTCGCCGCCGCCATGCGAGCCGACGGCGTGCTCGAGGGCATGGTCACCGAACGCTACGCCAGTTGGGACACGGGCATCGGCGCCGAGATCGAGTCCGGCAAGCACAGCTTCGCCTCACTGGAGAAGTACATGCTCGAAAAGGGCGAAGCCCAGCCCAACACGAGCGGCCGCCAAGAGCTGTTCGAGAATGTGGTGAATCACTACATCATGTAACCCGTTGTCGGCGAGCCTTCCAGCACCACATCAACCCCACGGCCACCACCAGCCAACCGAGGCCGCTGAGGATCGCGCCCCAATAGAAACTGGCCGGGCGATAGCGATAGATCAGCCGATGCTTACCGGCCGGCAATCGGGCCGCCCGCATCACGCCATGGGCCGGCAGGATCTCGGCCGTGCGGGCGGCTTGCCCTGGCGTTTGCACCTCCAATTGCCAGCCAGGATAGAACTGGTCGCTTAGCACGACCAGGCCCGGGCGGATAAGTTGAGCTTCAAGCTGAACTTCCGACGGACCATGGAACACGACACGGCACGATTCGCCCGGCAAGCGTCGCGGGGCGATTTCATCCATGGCCGACTCCTCGGCGATCCATGCCCTAGGCAAATGCGTCGGGTTGTACCAAAGCGACACGTCGCCGGTGGGCACGTCGATCCGCCGACCCCCGGGCAATGCCTGATCGCCCGGCAGGATCACGTACTTGGCCAACGACCGGGCGTTGCCTTGGCGTAGAAACTCCCGGTAGGCGGCTAGGCTCATCGTGCCATGCACCTCGGCCACGGGAAGATGGTAGCCCAGGTTGTGCTTCGGCCACAGCGTATCGCGATCCCAACGAAGGGCCTCTTCAAGCCGACTCGGCGAACCGACGGCTTTCCACTCCGGCGGCATCCAGAGCGGATGACGCCAAACACGATACGGCTGGCCGTCGCCCGTCTGCTCTTCTTGTTGAATTGCCCGGGCTACCTGGGATGACTCGTCCGGCCGATCGACCGTCGCATCGGCCACCATCCAGCGATTGGCCAGGCCCAAGTCGATCGCCACCAACAGCACCAGGGCCATGGCGGGCCATCGGCGGTTCTCACCGGCTCGCTTCAACAGCCACCACGCCAGCAGGCAGACAACGGCCGTCTGGCCAAACGCCCAAAGCAGGTCCGCAGCCGCTCCGGCCGTATCCAACGGCCCGAACATCATGTCCGGCTTGACCGACGAAAGCCAACCGTGCCAGAACGGCCGAACGATCAAAACGCCCACGACACCGGCCGCACTTACTACAGCCAACGCCAACAGCCCGCGCAGTAACCCCTTGGATGGCCCGGCCATGGCACGATCGAATCCCCGGGCCGCCAGCACGCTGAACCCCAACGCGGCGAGGACCAGCAGCTTGGCCGGATAGCGAAAGTACGCATACCCGGGCAGCACAAGATTCATCAACCAATACAGCCCGCCAAACGGCGCCCCAACAAGTTCCGTCGGCTCCCCACCAACCGCCACCTGCACCTCCATCACCACCCATCCCACCCCAAACCACCCAAACCCGGCCACCAAAAACAAAAAAGGGGTCAGGACCCTTTTTGGCGGTTTGGGTAATCTGATGATTGATAGGGCCAGCAGCAAGGGCACTAGGCCCATGTAGAGTGACGGGGTCCAGAGACGCGCTTCGGCGGGAATGACTTCTAGCCAGCGGCGATGCGTGGGGAATTGGCGGCCGCTGACGTTCGGCCAAACGTATTCGGCCAGTCGCCACGGACCTACACTGAAGTGGTAGGCGTGCTCGGCATGGGTGTTCGCCGGAGAGCGTGCCAGGAACCGCTCGCGCAGCTCGGGCGTGCCGCGATCGCTCAGCCCGGCGAATTCCAGCGATGGCAACACCTGCACGGCCGAGAGGGTCAGCCCCACCATGGCCGCGAT
>CAYYOX010000006.1:27357-29205 GCA_964473065.1 uncultured Planctomycetaceae bacterium
GGGCCGGGGTGAGGGTTGGTCGAGTTGAAGTCGGCGACTTGTGCTGCCCTCACCCTAACCCTCTCCCAAAGGGAGAGGGGACTTTCGCGCCACCACAACCACACCGCGTACAAGGCCGCCAGCAGTCCGGCGTTGTAGGCCATTTGCGGATCGCCGCCGAGGACCATCATTGCCAACACGATCCCCAACACGACGGCCCAAGCGGTGCGTCCTGGCCCTAACGCCTTCGCTGCTGCGAGCATAGCCAGCGGCAGCCAGGCGGCCCCGACCAGGAAGACGACGTTGGCGTACTGAAACAGCACGTTGCCGCAAAAGGCATAGGATAGCGAGCAGACTCCGGCCGCTTCGACGCTACTGCCGAGTTGCCGAGCCAAGCGATAGGCCGCCCAGGCCGCCAGCAGCAGATGGGCCAGGATGTAGAGCTTGTAGTTGCAGTCATAACCCTGCGGCAGGGCGAAGATCAGCTTGCCCGGATAGAAGACGCTCGACGTCGGGTTACCCAACAGCGGCTGCCCGAGGTTCTCATAAGGATTCCAAAGCGGCACGCCCCCGGCGGCCCACTCGTCACAGATCATCCGAAACAGCGGATAATAAAAATGCCCCGCATCACGAAAGGCGAACATACCCGAGCCGAACAGAGCGTCGGCAAAGAGCCAGACGAAGAGCCCGCCAATCAAGATCAAGACAGCCGCTTGCGGCTTTGCAGCGTGTCGGATGAAAGGTTTCCGGGACATCACGAGCCATCATTCATCGGTTTCATTACAACCAAATTCACGTTGTGCCAATGCGGGATTCAGCCGAAACGCTTCTATCCGAACATGGGAGAGGTCAAGTAACCTTGTCGCGAGATACTCCAACTGTCCCAACTCCCAACGTGATAGCTTCTGTCTCGAATCGTGGAATTCGACGTAAGCACGCCCAGTCCGAGAAACACGGTCAGCAGGTCCGTCAATGGTTCGTGATCTGCCGCATTCGGATCGACGCGTTTCCCGCCGATCAAATGCACATGCCCCAGTTCATGCGCGATCGTTGCGGCCACTGAGGTCGGATCACCCAATCGTGACACTTCCAACCACACGGCCGCTTTGTTCCCTTGCCCGTTATAGAGCCCTGCCGTGCTCGACCCTAAACCAAGTCAACATGAGAACGCACATTCCTCAAAGGTTTCGCGGGGCTACAGGCAACAAGCCAACCCGCTTGCAGCAATTCTGGCCCTATGCCCATGATAGCGTGCAAAGCCGCAAGCGGCTAGTATTCTGTAACATGGATAATGATGCGTGCCATGCCCACGCTTGCCGGCGTCCAAAAGTAGTCCAAAAGTCCAAAAAAGGGGTCAGAACTATTATTCTGATCCAATAAATAGTTCTGACCCCTTTTTTGACGTGAAGTCAATGCCGCTGTTGACCTATTGGTCCTTCATTGATGATAATGCGATGGTTCATCGGGAGACGGCCACCCAACTTGCGAGTGCGAAAATGACCCGATCGCGGCACCGGAGTTTTCGACTGACGCCGCCTGTCGGTATGGAAGGGAAGCGGGTGAAACCGCGTTTGCGGATCTTCGCATGGGTCGAAATGGCTGTTGTGTTGACCGTGCTGTTCTCAGCGGCTGCGGCCGTCATGTTCATCGGGTTGCCGTATAGCGGATGCGGCCAGTTTTCCGCTCGCCAAGAGTTTGCCTTGGAGTTTGCGTTCTTTGTGACCCTGCTGATTTCGGTACTGCTGGGGCGCGTCATGCTGCTCGTGCTGGCGGTCCGGGTCGGGTGGATTTCATCGGAAGAGGCGTGGGCTCGTTGGACGGATTCCCGATCATGGCCCGAGGAGTGGCTGGAGCCGATTGACGAAGAGA
>CAYYOX010000007.1:0-4419 GCA_964473065.1 uncultured Planctomycetaceae bacterium
ATTTCCAGATGGATTTCAACGCCGAGCGGATCGGCGCCTCGGGATAGAGATGGCTTAAGCCCAACGGATGGGCCCAGGTTTGCCGGAACAATTGATCGGCCAGGCAACCGTCGGCATATTGCCAATCGGGATGTTTTTCGAGATCGACTTCCTGGATGAAGTACTCGCCGTTGAAGAGTCGTTCGAGGGTCAGCTTCTGTCCGGAGAGATAAATCTTTCGGCACCTCTCGGCGAACGGCTTGTCGTCGACGACCAGGGCCATCTCTTCGCCGGCCCTCAGTGTGGCCAGGTAGAGTGAGCCGATCATCGTGTTGGCGCCGAAGAACTCGATGTCGTAGGTGTTCGGCTGCGGGCCTTCCAGCAGGCCGTCGTCGTTGCCGTCCTTCTCGATCAAGAACTCGATCGCCTTGCGAACGGCCGGCCAGTGGTTTCGCAGGAATTGGTCGTCCGGCGAGAACTGATGCTCGCGCAGCATCATCAGGATGTTGCCGGTCTGTCCGTCGGCGGCCCAGTAGTTGGTCCCTTCACCCCGATAGCGGATCAGGCCCGTGTCGGCCACGAAACCGGTCCGCGGATTGAAGGTCTGCATGGCCAGCAGCGAGCGTTGCAGACTGGGGAAGATGCGTGCCGTGGTCTGATCGTAATGCCAAACGTGGTTGCACGTGCCTTGGCAACAGCCCACGCCCTCGAAGCCATAGAAACGCCCGTTGGCCCACCATTGGCACGTCTCGGTGGCCAAGGTGCAAAGCTGCATGGATGCACGCTGGGCAAACCAGTAGGGCAGCGTGGTGTCGTAGTACGTGTCGCGGAAGAGGTGCGTTTGGCGATCCAGCCGCTCGAAATGCTCGGCCACATATCGGGCCACGTCCAGCGACGAGTTGAACCAGTTGGCGTACATGTTGCCCACATGCCGGCC
Source organism: uncultured Planctomycetaceae bacterium (assembly GCA_964473065.1). GTDB lineage: Bacteria > Planctomycetota > Planctomycetia > Pirellulales > Thermoguttaceae > CAYYOX01. The sequence goes on from CAYYOX010000007.1 coordinate 917, forward strand.
GAACCCGGAAGGCGTGGCCCAGCCCGTGCCGCGGTTGTCTTGCCGCCGGTTGGGGAAATACCAACTCACCATGAACACCGCATCGCGACGTTGGCCCGGCTGCAAGCGGAACGTGGTGCAGGTCGCCCCGCGGCACTCCTTACCCAAAGGGGCCCTGGCCACGGCCGGTCCGCGAAGTTTGCCGTTTTGGGCCAACTCATCGAGCAGTTTCTCTTTGGAATCCCACCAGGCAGTGGCCGTGGCCTTCGGGTCCATCGCCGTTAAGGCCATGTCGCCGAACTGGGCGTGATCCCGGGGGAACAGCGTTTCCAGCGGGCGGTTGGCGAAGCAAATCCGATCGGCCGTGATATGGCCCCAAGGTCTCGACTCGCGATCGACAATCTCGATCCGGGCCTGCTTGCCGACCAACTTGCCGACGTTCCACCAGCCGGGGCTAAGCTTGGTATTCTGCGTACCTCGGGCCGTGCGAACGACCTTGCCGTCGACGACCAGGTTCATGCACGTGCGGCCCTTGTGGTTTCCGCCGCCGATCAGGAAAGTGATATAGGGCTGCTTGATTTCGAACGTAGGGGAGATCAGCCGCCCTTGCAGTTGGTCGTTTCCGCCCAGGTAGGTGTTGATAAGGTATTTGCCCTCCCAGCCGGCAAGCTTCTGCTGCTCGGGCAGTGTGCCGGTGCTCGGTCCGTCGCCGAACGCCTCGCCTTCGACCGTCCAATCTCCGTAGGTGCCGTCCTCGAAGTCCCCAAACACGCTGACGCGGCGCGGCTCGCCCGGCTTCGGCGCCGAGGGGATCAGGTCCATCTGCACCGAGGTCAAGCCCGCATGACGCACCACGACGTTGCGGCTTTGGGCATTGAGTCGCCCGACCTGTTCCAGGCAGACTGCGTTTTGCAACCAGCCGGCGATCGATACGTCGGCCGGCTTGTCCGAATTGTTGGTGACCGAATAACGAAGGATCGTGACGGGATTGGCCGAATCGCGAACATTCAGCGGGATAAACGGCGAGAAGACCTCGGCCTGAACCGCCACCGGCAACGCGGGCTGGGCCTTGGCGCGATACTCGATCGTGGCGATCGGATACTCGCCGATGAACCGGATGTCGTCGAAGCCGTCGCGATCGAGCGTTCGCACCATCGGTTCGTCGCCTTCGGTTTGCACGCGGATGGCAAACCCCTGCTCGACATAGCTGGCTGGCCGAAAGGTTCGGTAGGCCCCGCGATGTACGCCCAGCGGCGTCTCGATGGCGTAGTCGACCGATCGATCCTCGTAGGGCACCCACCAGACGCCCGTGTTGTAGGCGTTGTTGGCGATCCACCACTTGGCCAAGGTCCCGTCGCCGCGGACGTAGAGTTGTCCGGCACAGACGCCGCCGCAGGGCATGCCGATCGTCTCCAATTCCTTGCCTCGATAGACCTTCCGTTGGCCTTTGGCCGTCAGGCTATCGATCCACTTCGGATCAAGCTTCTTATGGACCTGCACATGGTGATCCGCCGACGAGGTCTTGCACTCGCACGAATCGCCTTCGCACGTCGCCGAGGAATCGTCGGGCGCCGACCACGCAATCTGGCATAAGGATCCGGCTAAAATCAGTATCGCCGGCAACCAACAAAGGACAGTTCGCATCACGTTTTCCTTCTCTTGTAGTGCAAGTAACTAGGGCCGGCCTGTATGCTCCGAAGCGTTCTCGTCAATCGTGCACGCGCGGCGTCAGGGAAATCAGCGTCGACGACGAGCCGACCGTCAGGCAACCGAGTAGGACCGTCTGGCCGTCTTTGGCACTGATCGTGGTCTGGACATTCGTGGTCCGGACTCGCGGCACGCGAACCACTTTGCCGCTGCCGAGGATCTCCAAAGGAATGCTTTCTTCAGCCGGACCCAGCTCGGATTTCTCCACGTCGATCTCCATGGTCACCCGACCGTCGGAGTCGATGCGCGGGGTCAGGCCGACGATCAAGCCGGTGTTCAGGTATTCCAGTCGAGCGACCGGTTCGGTCTGTTGGCCGCGGATATCGCGGACGGTCGGCACCCGCTCGCCGATTTGGAGGAAGGCCGGTTGATTGTCCAAGGTGGTCAGCTTGGCCCGGGCGATAATCTTCAAGTGCTCCGACTTTTCCAGTGCAGCGATCTTCCCGGCAACATCGTCGTCGGCCGATTCGATGGCAGCGATGGATTCGGCGTCATCGGTCTTCACCTCGGCGATCACCACCTCGACGGTCACCATCGGTCGCGGCCGGTCGAGCTTCTTGGCCAACGCGGTGATGACCACCGCTTCGTCGGCCGTGGCACTGACCACCAGGCTGTTGCTGACCGGCTCAGCCACGATCACCGGTCCGGAGGGGTCCAAGGGATGCGGCGGTCGCCCTCGCGGCGGTTTCTGCTCGCCGACAAGGACCGCTTGGATCGTCTTAGCGACATCCATGGCCGGGGCGTTTTTCAGTTGCAGCACGAGTCGCTCTCGTGGCGGGACATCCCGCTCTCGTGCCGGCGGCCGATCCACCGGTGGCCGTGAGCGCCGGGCCGACGGTCTTGGAGGTGCATCACGGGGCCTGTCTCGGTCCGCCGCCGCCGGGCGGTCCGATGGCGGCTTTGCCTCATCCTGCGCGAAAGACCCGGCGACGGCCATACAGAGCAACAACACCACACTCAACATTAGTTTGGACATCTTGATTCTCCTTTTCCAGCAGGAACCCTCGAATCGACGGCCCACGACACCGCGGGCCCAACCAAATCACAGTATAAGGCCCTTCGCTCCGCCGCACAACAACCGCCGCGGATATCCGGATTCTCGGTTATCCGATCGATTGGATGCGTTGATCGGCATCCGGGCGGGGTTGGTTCTTCTGGTGGTCCCAGTAGGGCGAGAGTCGCCGCAGATTGGCCACGACCTCGGGGAAAACCTCGATGATCCGCTGAAGATCTTCGTCCGTGTTATAGCGGCTGAAGCTGAAGCGGACCGAGCCGTGTACGGCCGTGAACGGGACCTTCAGCGCCAACAGCACGTGCGACGGTTCCAATGAGCCCGACGTGCAGGCCGAGCCGCTCGAGGCGCAGATCCCTTCGGCGCTGAACTGATAGAGCATCCCCTCGCCTTCGATGTAGTGGCAGGCGATGTTCGACGTGTTGTACAACCGCGGGGCCCCTTGGCCGTTGATCTGCACATACGGGATCCGCTCGACGACGGCCTCCTCCAGGCGGTTTCTCATTTTCTCGATGCGAGCTTCATCTTCGTCATGATTCTCGGCGGCAAGCTGCATGGCCTTGGCCAGGGCGACGATGTAGGGCACATTCTCGGTCCCGGCGCGACGCCCCTCCTCCTGATGCCCGCCGATCATAAACGGCCGGCAAGGCGTGCCCCGGCGAACGAACAGCGCCCCGATCCCCTTCGGCGCGTGCAGTTTGTGTCCGGAGAAGGAGAGCAGGTCGACGTGCTCGAACTGGGCCGAAAGATCGATCGGCAACTTGCCGACCGTTTGCGTGGCGTCGGTGTGGAAGACGATCGTCGG
>CAYYOX010000007.1:4519-8014 GCA_964473065.1 uncultured Planctomycetaceae bacterium
CTCATAGACTTCCGGCGCGACCCGAGTGGTGGCGTTGTTGTCGGCGTAGATGATTTTCATTAGATCTCAATCACCTTAATCCGCTCATCCACCATCTCTTTGAGCGTCTGCTCGACCATCAGTTTCAGCGTGCGGCCGGCGTTGGCGCATCCGGAACAGGCACCTTGCAAGTGACAAAAAACCTTGGTCTCCTTGATGTCGATGATCTCGACGTCGCCGCCGTCTTTCTGCAACAGGGGGCGAACGAACTCGTCGATCGTCTTCTCGACCTTCTTGGCGAACTGGTAGGGTGAGACGCCCAAATCCTCGGGCGCGCCCGCTTCGGTCCGCGGGCTGATCTTCGGCACGATGGGCAGACCCCTGCCGTCTCCGCCCCAGACTTCGCTCAACAGGTCCTGCAACCCGCCGGTCGCGTGGTGGCACGTGGTGCAGGCTCCGCCCGCCTTGATCGCGTCGGTAATCTCGGGGATCGTGCGGAGGTTCAACTCCTGAATCTTGCGTCGGATGTACGGCTCGGTCAACGAGAAGCACTTGCAGACGATGCGGCCTTCCTCCTGCTCGCCCGTGTGGACGTCGACCCCCAGGGCCGTCAGGTCGACACCTCGTTTTTGGGCCCAATTGAACACGGCCGACTCCAACGCCTCCGCACCCATCACCGAGCAATGGATCTTCTGCTTGGGCAGTCCTTCGAGGTAGTCGACAATGTCGTGGTTGGTGATCTTCAGGGCCTCGATCGGCGTGCATTTCCGTTGCTCGATGATCGCACACAGGGCCTCGGAAGCGGCAATGGCCGACGTGCAGCCGAACGTCAGGTACTTCGCCTCGGTGATGATATCCTGCGTAGGGTCGGTCTCGTGCCGTTTCACGCGGAAGGTAAACTGCAGGGCGTCGCCGCACGAGATCGAGCCGTGCTCGCCCAGCCCGTCGGGATCCTCGATCTCGCCGAGATGCGTCCCCGGCTTGCCATGCACGGCATCCATGAACAGTTGCTTCGTCTTCTCGCTATATTCCCACGCCATCTGGGGCTCTCCGCGTTTTGTATGGTGGCCTCCGAGCAATTGTAGCGCTCGGGCAAGGGGTCGTCACCGATTCCCCCTCAGAAGCGGGGAATTTTACAGGGACGGCAATCCATAAGAATGACACAACCCAGCCCGCCAAACAAGGGGGGCGTTGTGAAGCGGCGAGCGAGATTCGTGAATCGTTTCCCGGCATCCATCAATCGTCTAGCGGTTGGGCTTGCCCAACGTTCTTTTGCGGAGGCGGCCATTCCCCGGGGCGCGAAAAACGTCGGGAATGAATGACCAACGTGCGCTACGGCACGGGGAAGAGTTCGCCCGACTCCCACTCAAGAAACGGGTCCTGGGAGTCACGCAATTCCTCTTGGATGATTTCGACCAGGGACTCTTCCGGATCCAATATTCGCCAGCCCGGAGCGCAAAGGAACGGCGTGTTGGCTGGCATGAGTTCGGTTTCGTGCACGTCGCGAATCGGCGCCGGCAGGCCCTGGGGAAAGTACACAAACGGCCGACCAGTTCGTGGATCGACCGGCAAGCGATCCAAATAGGTTCCGACCAACTCGTCCAGCGTCTCAGGCAACTGGCCATGCTCGGCCTTGAAAGCTTCGGCGGCCAATTGGAGGCGAACAATCCTTTTTTGAGTTTCGACTCTCATCAACCCCGACCACTCGCGAACTCCAATTCCGCCGTAACGAACCAGCCAGGTTCGATCAACTTCCTCTTTCCAATGACTGAAGTGGTCCAAGTTGGGCAGCACGCCAAGGCGAATCGGTTTACCTTGCGCGGCCTCGCGTTCCGCCTTCTCGATGGCCCTGAAGTCAGCACCGGCACGCTGGTTGAGCAGTCTCATCGCCCGGGCCTGCTCCCAAGGAATCAGCTTCATCAACATGGTATACAAAACGAGGTCCCTTTCGTCGAAACCTTCCTCGGTCAGGAGATCCGGATCGAGCATGATGAATCGCCGAGCTTGGACATAATGGTGCTTCATATGGTCTGTCCGCGAGGGCCGGGTCTTGTCGATTTCGTCGAGCTGCTCCATGGCCGCCCGGATTCGCTCGGGTGTCTGCTTCGCATCGGCCGCCCAATAAGGCAAGTGCTTGTACGTCTGCAATTCCATGGAGTGGCCCCAGCCAAGTTGTGCGCGGTGATCCAAGTGCACCGAGATCCGAAACACCGCCAAGTAACGCTGCCAGGCGGCGTCCAAGTCGCCTTGCGATTGAAGCCGTTTGGCATCGATGATCAACAACGGGGCGATCCGTTGGTAGCGATCTCTCGCGGCCTGGGGGCGGATTCTCCAGATCGGCTCATAATTGTCGCACTCGGCGCGTTGGCTGATCTCCAATAACGACGTGATGACCGATCGCTCGGATTCGATCCATGCAAGCTGAAGCTCGCTGGGTTCTGTTTCCGGATCTATGATGATGAGCTTTTCGAAATCGAGCGGGCCTTCTTGTGGCGTCGCGGCGGGAAACGGTTCGTAGGCGTCCCACGCTTCTCGGTAGAGTTCAACCGTCTCCATTTCCTCGGCCGTGGCCGGGCGGGTGAACTCCTCGACCGAAAAGGGCGGGTCGACGTAGGGGATTTCGTAAACGCGGTACATGCAGACGCCCACGATGGTCCCGATCATCGGCAGGATCACGACCGAGAGCGGCTTGAGCCATGCGCGGAGCGTATTGCGCTCGAGCAACCAGCCGGGCGTTCGCAGTCGGGTGGCCAAGAGCATCAACAGGGGCACGGGGACGACCGACCAGAGCCAATTGATCTGTAACCAGTTCATCAGGGAGGCCCACCCGCCATACCCAACGGTCATCACCACGGCGAAAAACCCGGCCAACAGGGCGCTGCGGGAGAACATCGAGCAGAGTTGCCCGCAGAGATAGGCCACTACGATGTAGCCAAGCAAGCATCCCAATAAGAGCAGCTCCTCTTGCCTCAGTGGCCATCTGTCAAAACTTAGCAGCAACAGGACAATCGGAAACGCCAGGACCGTCCCCAGCAGGACGACCCCGAGGAATACCAGTTGCCGACTGAGCCAGACTTGCCCGGGCCGGGCGCCGTGCTCGGTCAGGAAGCGAAATTGCTGTCTGTGCTGGTCGGCCTGAAACACGCATGAACCGATCAGCGGCACCACAAGGTACGCCAACAGAACGCCAATGCCCCCGAAAAATGTTACCGGTGCCGCGCGTGAGCCAAACTGGTCACCAAACCAGATTTCGATCCACTGCCCGATCACGAAGACCGCCAGCGGTATCAGCAGGGCGAACAGCACGAGGATCGTACGGGCCGATTGGCGACATTGTTGCCAGATGAGCCGCGCCATCGCGCTGCTTGGCGAGGGTAACACGTCGATCTGCTCGGGAGTCTCCTCTCTTTCGCCCGCCAAGCGACCCAGCCGTGCCGCGCCGCGCGAGACGCCGGTCGCCTCGCCGAACCAACGATAACCCAGCGCAACGTCGACCAGGGCCACCACGCTCGCCAG
>CAYYOX010000007.1:8114-19842 GCA_964473065.1 uncultured Planctomycetaceae bacterium
CGCCGAACCAACGATAACCCAGCGCAACGTCGACCAGGGCCACCACGCTCGCCAGGACCGCGCGATAGGGGAGGAGGTCGAAGTAGGTCGACACACTGAGGTTATCCGGGTCGAGCCACGCCAAAAGAAACTGTGTGCTCACCGATGCGGCCAGCACGCCGAGAATGGCCGCCGTGAGAGGGCGTTTCATCAGCAGTGAAAAGAAGATCCCCCACAACAACAGTTCCACGGCAAGGAATCCCAAGATGCCCCAGAGCTCAACGAGTTCGTCCACCCTGGGAACGTTTCCGACGGAGATCAGCCAGGCGATCGACCACAACAGGCCCATCATCGCCATCGTGCTGAGTACGGCAAACGCCACCTTGGCGCCGAACAGCCCCCAGGCCGAAACGGGCAACGACCGCTGGAATCCGTAAGTGCCCGTCTCGTGTTCGGTGGCAAACAGCGTCGCCCCGCAGCCCAAGGCATAAAAGCCCGGCAATAGCACGGCCATGGCGTAGAAGATCAGGAAATGTGGGTCTCGATTAGCCGGGGTTTGGTTAACCTGGACCAACACCTGCAAGAAGACGGTCAGCACGGCGATCGAGATCCAGAACGCCCGTTGCATACGGTACTCTTTCCACCACAGCCGCCAAAGAATCGTACTGCTCATGGCGTTGACACCTCCTCGACCCCGTCACCGCGTTGCATGTAGGCGATGAAGATCTCTTCGAGGTTGGGTTGGCGGACTTCCAGCGTACTGACCGAGGCGTGGTCTTGCAGTGCAGCGATCGCCGCTTCGTCGGCGCCGCGGAGCAGAAGTTGCCACTGACGGCCGCGACGACGTTGGTCGAGGATCTCGCCGCCCAGTTTCGGCAGTGCGTTCAGTTCTTCCTCGCTGGTGAGGGTCACTTCGCGGATTTGGGCCTTCAACTCGTCGAGCTTCTCGACCAGCACCAATTCACCGCCGCGGATGATGGCCACGATGTCGGCCACCCGCTCGACTTCGTTGATCTGATGGCTCGACAAGAGGACCGTTTGCCCGGTCGCTGCCCGATCGACCATGCTTTCGAGAAACTCGCGTCGCACCATGGCGTCGAGGCCCGAGGTCGGCTCGTCGAGGATCAGGACCCCGGGATCGTGGGCCATCGACAGCGAGAGGGCCACCTTGGCTCGCATGCCCTTCGAGAGCGTTTTGAGCTTCTTCCGCTTAGGCAGGGCGAACCCGTCGGCCAACTCCATATAGCGCGCGTGGAACCCGTCGCCGTAGAAGCCGGCCGTAAACCAGCCGATCTCCGAGACGGTCATCCAGTCGTAGAGCGTGGGCCGCTCGGGCACGTATCCCACGAGGCGTCGGATCGCCAGTCCCTCGGCGGCGCTGTCGAGCCCCGCCACGCGGCTTCGACCGGCATTGGCTTCGGCTAGCCCGAGGAGGATGCGGATGGCGGTGGTCTTGCCCGCCCCGTTTTCGCCCAGCAAGGCCAGCACCACGCCGGGCGGTACGTCGAGCGAGAAGTTTTTCAGGGCCGTCTGGGCGCCAAAACGCTTGGTGACGTTTTCCCATTGAATAATCGGTTCCATTTTCACTGCTCCTGTTGTTCGGTGGCTGCCAATTCACGTTCCACGAGGCCGCGCAACTCGGCCGGGTCGAGTTGACTCTGCTTGGCCTCGGTCAAGACTTGTTGCAGACGGTCGCGGATCATCTCGACCCGCTGCCGGCAACAACGCTGCTGAGCCCCCTCGGCCACGGCCAGACCCGTGCCGCGGACCGAGTCGAGCACGCCGTCGGTCTGCAGATCGCGGTAAGCCCGGGCGACCGTGTTGGGGTTGATCGCCAATTGCTTGGCCAGTTCGCGTACCGAGGGCACGAGTTCGCCGGATTTCAAGGCCCCGCCAGCGATGGCGAACTTCACTTGGCGGGCGACCTGCTCGTAAATGGGCAGCCCGTTGGCAAAATCGATGGAAAAGAACATGAGTCGCTCCCTGTACTAGCTATCTAGTACAGTATACGGATATCGGTCGATAGGTCAATAGGGTTCAGGGAATTATTCTTCGCTATGCCACCACTGGGGTATGCCGTGATCGTTTAGCGGTTGGGCTTGCCCAACGTTTTTGGAGGAGGCGACGATTCCCCCAACGCGAAAAACGTCGGGCATGCCCGACCGCTAAACGACGGGAATAAGTGGCGGGCGGTTGCATATATCGCGGATTTCGGCGACCCTTAGGGGGCCTATGAGAGAACTACTGCCGGTCTTGATCGTGTTGCTTGCGGTACTGCTGGTCGCCTTGGCGGCGGCGGTGGGGGTCGTGGTGTGGATGTCCGGCAGCGGGGCCCAGGGCGTGGGTAGCGTGTTGGTCTATCAGATCGACGGGCCGTCGGATGTCGATCTACGGGCCGTGGTCCGGGCGATTGACGGTCGGCTCAACCCGAGTTGGCCCGGCATGGCACGCGTTCGGCCGATCGAGGGGCGTCGGATCGAGGTGGTCGTTCTGGGCAAGGATCCGCGGCACGTGCAACGAGTCGAACGGCTGCTTGCGCATCGGGGAAAGCTCCGGTTGCGGATCGTGGCCAACCGGCGCGATCACAAGTCGCTGTTCGAGCAGGCCGACGGCAAGGACGTCCAAATGGTACACAACGAGGCGGGTGATTTGCTGGCCCGATGGGTTCCGGTGGCGGAAGGTCGCGAGTCGGATTGCGGCTCGGGAACACGCACGACCGATCGCGACGGGCGCGAGGTGTTGGAGGTGTTGGTGCTGGAGGATCAGGTCGAGGTGACCGACGAGCACATCGAGCGAATTTGGGCCGACGTCGAGAAGGGGAAACCGTGCGCGTTTTTTCAACTCAACGAAACGGGCCGCCAACTGCTGGAGAAGTTGACCCAAGATCACCTTCCGGATCCGTTTAATATGACTGACATGCACCGGATGGCGGTCGTGCTTGACGGTCAGGTTTGGTCCTGTTTCCCGATCCAGGACACGTATCACCGCGGTCGGGGCCAAATTCCCGGCGCGACGTCGGAGGAAGAGCTGCGCGACCTGATCGACATACTACAAAGCGATCCGCTGCCCGCACCGGTTCGCCAGATCGAGAAGCGATTGAATGGGGAGGAATAAGTGGCGGGAAGGTTAGGCGGCTTTGGGAAGACGGGCGTCGTGATCGGCGCTTGCGAGTTTTGAACGGCGCCGCAGATTCCTCGACCAGGCGAAGGCTTTCGTTAGGAGCATCAAGAGCGCTCCCAAGCAGAGAGTCAGGCCGCCCGCGTATTTCAGAGGCACTCCCGGGTCGTAGGCCACGTTGAGAACCGAGGTGGGTTTCCCGGTGGGTGATTCGCGATAGCTTGACTGCTCGAAGGTGAACTTGCCTAAGGACACGGGGCTATTGGTCGAGATCTCAAGCGGCCGGTCGGCCTGATCGCTCAATTGGATCGAACTGCTACAGGACGCGTTGTTCGTTTGCCCGGGCGTTTTCCCGGGCGTTTGCCCGGGGTGGACATCGAGCAGTTTGACGGCAAAGTCCAACGGGTGTCGGGCATTCTCGAAACAGACCGACAAGGCCCCCTCGCTTGTGAGGATCGTCTGCATGTCGTAGACGCGGTCGCCCTGAGCCAGCCAGAGTTTTCGCGTGAGACCGGCCGCCGTGACTTCGATCAGCGCTGCGGCGTCGCCGGGCGTGTCGGAATTCTCGGCGACGGGTACGAAGCGGAATTCTCGCCGCGCATGGGGGACGTACTTCAGCACGGTGACTTGGAAACCGGCGGCCGCTTCGATCGGCGCGCCCGGCTCGACCTGACCGCGTGAGATGTGCTGCCCGCCCGTTGTTACGCGGCAATACAGTTCTCCGCCGGGCGTTTGCAGGAAGTCGGTTCCCGACCAGGAAGCGGTCGTCGGGTGGTGGTACCAAAACTCGACCGGGCAGTTCTCTCCGTGAACCGCATTGAGATTCAGCAGCGGGTGTTTGGCAAAGGTGACTTGCCGCAGGGGCTCTTCACGCTCGGGCAAGTGGATTAGCAGTTCGAGCACGGGATTTTTCGGTTTCTCGCCGGCGGTGACGAACTTCCCGCCGCCTTGCGGCCGAGCGTTGGGGAGGTAACTGACTATCTCGACCTCGACTCCGCTGTCGCCGATCGGGACTCTTTTGCCCAAGTTGTCGGCGACGGGCAAGGGATACCGCCGACCCTGGCAGTGTACTGCCAGCAGGCCGGCGCCGACGGGGGTCGACTTGATCAGGTCGGGCAATTCTCGCGCGACGCTCTGCAAGACGGGCCTTCGCTGGAGGAGCTCTTGGAGCATTCGGTTGGCTGGTTGGGCGTGCGGCTCGAACTCGGGCGGATGGAGGAAATCCTCGAGCATGGAGTCCGTGGGGATCGGCAACAACGTAAACCGCATCGGGCCGACGGCCTGCTCCGCGCCGAATCGGTTGGCGGCGATCCAGTTCTCGGCAAGCGGTTTTCCGTCCGGTCCGGCCAGGGCCAATTGCAAGGCGACACCGTCGCCGCCGGAGGTGTCTTCCACCCAAGCGGTTTCGGGTTGGGCACGGCGATAGAACTTCAGGACCTTAAGTCCTACGTCGCCGAGTTGGCCCAAGTCCAGGGTTTTGCCTTGCGGCCAATCGACCGGCCCGGCACGAAAGGTGAATGCCGTCGAGGGTTGGTCGCTACGGCCGTGCCACTGGGCGGTGAATTGACTGGTATGGTTCAGCCGGATCGCATTGGCCGTTTGGCCTGATTCCAATTCCATTCGGCCTTCGACCGCGCCACGAAAGGTCTGGACCCATCCGACCAACAACACGAGCAGACCGACGTGTGCGACCACGAGCCCAAGTTGGGACCGTTTCCAGGGGAAGCGAATGATGATGGCCAAGATAAGGTTGGCCCCCAGCAAGGCTAGCAGGGTGATAAACCAGGAGCTGCTGTAGACGTACCACTGGACATATTCCTTACCGCAGGCGGCTTCCAGATAGGTTGTCCGGGCCATGACGACCGCCAGGATGGCGGCCAGTGCGAGGCTCGTCTTCCAGGAGGCGAGCCGGCCGGCGGCGGCTGAGATGCTACGCAATAGGGAGGAGCGAGTCATGGGGGTTCCGTTTCTGGGTATGGCGGATTTCTGTGCGGAAAAAACGTCGGGCAAGCCCGACCGCTAGACGGGTTAAACAAACGGGTTAAAACGAGGGCAAGCCGACTGCCGAACGAAGTGATTTGAGGCCCTCAAGGTCTATTCGGCCGAACTATTCGGAGAAATCGAGATAAAGCTGGCATTCGTCAAAGGCAACCTAATCGGAAGCTTGGGGTTCCGGTCAGGTAAGCTGGCGGTGGCGGGGTAAACCAGCGGAAGATTGGCGACTCGGAAGCCGCTGCGGCTTTTGCGATTTGTGCGCTCGGCAGTTGTGAAATTACCCGCATATCGCCTTCAATCACGTCAAGCCGACGGGCTCAATGATGCGAAGAAGAGGGATAGCTTTTTCCATTGTGGCCGGATGGTCCAGAATGCCGTGAGCAGGCATCGGACACAAGAGGGAAACGCTTTGTCGTACATACTATGTCGGTTTCGTCATGGAGGACGGGCCGAAGCGTTCACAGCGGGTTTGCCGCCCGCCCTTGCAAGGAGGTGAAGTCGTGCAGAGCTTCAGGCATACACAGAGCCCCATACGCTACTCTTCTTTCGGGCTAATTGTCCTTGCGATCCTCTTCATGGGGATTGCATCTTGTTCTTCGTCGCATCAACCCTCGCGCCGCTCGGAGACCCATTTGGATCCGGGCTGGCCAAAGAGTGACGACTTCTTCCACGAAGCGAGTCTTGGGAGGGTTCAAGTCGCCTTGCCGGCAATTCCCGATGCGGAACTCGTCGAGGATGACGAACTCTGCTTGAACTGCCACCAGGTTTATGCCGAGTCGATGGCGCATAACGTTCATCGCGGCAATTCCTGCGAGGACTGCCACGGCCCGGCCAGCGTACACCTGCAAACGCGCGGGGAACCTGGTACGATTATCAACCCCAGGTTGTTGTCGGGGCCGGAGAAGTCGGAAGTCTGTCTGCAGTGCCACGAGGAGGACCAATGTTCGCCGGGCGCGCAGTATCGCTTCTCGAAACACGCGCACGCCGGAGTCGGCTGCTCGGATTGTCACAATGCACATTATAACGTCCCGCCGGGCACGCCTCCGACAAGCTTGGAGGATGAAGAAGCCTCACGGCGACCTCGGACACGGACGCGACCGGCCGGATTGGTGCGTGGGCAGGACGACGCGCAGCCATCGCTTCTGGGAACCTCGAGTTCGTTGGGCGCCGTGGCGCCGAACATCTGCTACAAGTGCCACGCCGACAAGGAAGAATTTGCGCACATTGCGGGCCCCCATCAGATTTGCGGGCCGAACGGCTTCAACTGCACGACCTGCCACGATCCGCACGGAAAGATCCGTGAGGAATCCCGTAAGGATCTTTGCTTGGAGTGCCATCAGGACGGCTCGCCGACGATGGCCTACCACTCGTCGACTCACGACCTGATGGGCGTGGCGTGTACGGATTGCCACAATCCGCACCCGAACCCGAACGTGCAGCGAATGGTGAACATCAGCCATACGAACGTGCGGCGTCCGAAACGGCTGCCGATGTCGGTTCAAGAGCCCGAGGCCTGCTACAAGTGCCATCCGGCGATCTACGGCAAAAACGCTTTGCCGTCGCACCATCCGATCAAGGAAGGCAAGATGGTCTGCTCCGATTGCCATGACGGGCACGGTCAGTTCGAAGGGAACCTCAAAGCGGACCGGGTGAACGACGTCTGCTGGAAGTGCCACGCGGAGAAGCAGGGCCCGTTCGTCTACGAGCACCCGCCGGTGACGGAGAACTGTGCGATCTGTCACGAACCGCACGGCACGGTGGCTAACAACCTGTTGCGTCAACCCACCACGTTCCTGTGCTTGCGATGCCATACGGGCCACATGCGCCGTCACAGCAACTTCTCGATCGACGGCGAGCAGATCACCTCGGAAGGTTTCTACAGCGATTGTACGATCTGTCACAAGCAGATTCACGGCAGCGATCTGCCGGGAGCTGTGCGGCATAGCGATTTCATGAGATAAGGGCAAGAGCCTTTTTCGCCTAAAACCATAAACTGACAATAAACAAATTGCAGAGGAGCAATCATGTTTTGGAAATACCTGATGATCGGAGCCGTGTGCCTTGTCCTGGTCCCTCCGGGGTTAATGGCCGCCTACGAAGACGAAGAGTCGGCCGAGGAGGTTGACTATAGCCAAGTCTACTCCAAAGGATCCGGAGAGTACGGCGACCCGATGTTCCTTTCGTGTCCGCCGCCGTACTACGGTGACACGGCCTTACGTTTCGGCTGGTGGGCCGTCGATAGAAGCGGCGATATGAACAAAGTGGGTGAATGGCAAAGCGTCCAGTCGTCGGCCTTCTTCGACGTCGATCGGCTCTCCAGCGACGGCTGCCAAACGACCAACCTCACGATCAGCGGTACGGACGACGAAACCACTCAGTTCGGAATCGATATCTGGCGCCCGGGACTGGATACTCAGATCGATTACCAACGGTTCATTCACCGCCTGGACCATAACCCACTGGAGATGATGGACCAATCGGGAAGCGGGTTGAAGATCGGGCAACTCACCGATCTGAACGTCGGGGAAGACTATGCCATCCGCGTTCAGGAGCTTGATGCCCGCTTCAAGGGGGATATCACCGAGAACATCAAGTGGGGTCTGAATGTCTGGGGGATGCACAAGAAAGGCGAGCGCCAGGTCAACTCGATGAATCACGTCTGCGGCGACCAGTGCCACATCCAGAGCGAAGCGCAGAAAATCGACTGGCTGACTATGGAGATCGAACCGGTGATCGAAGCCCGGTTTGGACGGTTTACGGCCGAGTATTCGCGCACGATGCGGTCGTTCAACCAGAGTGATTCCCTCGTCACGCGGACCCTACACACCCATCCCGGGGAAATAAACGACGACACGCACCTTTTCCCCGCCGGTGTCACGCCCGACAACTTTACCCAGATCGACCGCCTGAAAATCGGCGGAGACTTGACCGAAAACACCCGTTTCTACGCCAACTTGTTCGTGGGTGATACGAAGAACCGCAACCGCAACGTGCACCGCGACTTCAACGGCTGGGACTTGCGGGCAACCAACCGGACCTTCGACAACTTGTCGGTGACCGGCTTCGCCAAGTGGTACGAGGAGAAGGGCCAATTGCCCGACACGTTCCCCGAGGATGGGCTGTTCAATGCGGGCTTCAAGCCGTCCGAGCACGTGCGGAGTCCGGTCGATCGTGAGAGAACCAAGGCTGGTTTGAAGGGCCGGTACAAACTCGACGACCTTTGTGGAAGCGAGGGACTGGCTCTGACCGGCGGCTACGAGTACTCGACCATCGATCGGCACAATGTAACTTACACCCTCAACGGTCAGATGGGCACTCCGAGAACGATCGATGGAATCGGTGAGTTTAGACAGCCGACAACCATCACCCACATGTTCCACGTGGGTACCGACTATCGATGGTCGGCGTGTGCCGACACTTTCATCCGTTATAAGACGTACAACACCAAGAACCCGCTGTTCGGATTCTCGGAAACCCAAGAGGGTACTGTCTTCGGCGACGCGATCAACAGCAAACAGCCGCAGCACACGGATCTGATCGAATTCGGCGGTACCTGGACTCCGACCTACAGCCTCATGCTGAACGCCTCGATCGGAATTCAAAAACGCCACACGGATATTTCACCCGAATTCGCCAATTTCGACGAGGAGGACTACCCGATCGTTTTCAGCGCCTGGTATTCTCCCACCAAGCGGTGGAGTCTCTCCGGCGGCTTGGCCTTCTTGTCCAATGATATTAACCAGGAAATCACCATCGGCAAGGATCACGGCGGCTCGGAAACCGCCGAGAACACGCCTTTTAACTACAACGGCCGGGCCACCGTCGTCAACCTCGGTACCCGATACGCCTGGAGCGAACGCCTAACGCTCACCGGCGATATCGAATGGGTCGAAAGCTTCAACGGGTTCGACGAGCCGATCCCGCCGGGTGGACAAGACTTCCAGTACCTGCCCGGCGCCTCCGACGTGCTCACCGAAACCACGCGGCTCAGCGCGGGGGTGGATTACTGGTTGCGTGACGGCATCTCCTGCTACGTCGTCTACAACTACTACGACTGGGACGAAAAGGCCGGTAACAACGAGAGCGGTACGATCAGCTACTTCCTGACCGGCTTGACCGCAACCTTCTAGTCTCGATTAACCGAAACCGAAGAAACCGACCGGCGACCCAAACTAGGGTCGCCGGTCTTTGTTTGCGCCATGCGGGAGAATTGGAATCCTTGTAGAAGCAGTGGATAGTGGATAGTGGTTGGCGGTGAGTGGTGAGTGGTAAGTTGTGAGTGTGCCGCTGCTTACTATCCACTATCCACTAACCACTATCCACTGCTTACTATCCACTAACCACTGCCTACTTAAACTCTTCTGAAGCTTCCGGCAGGGTAATGTCCGGCTTTTCGACGCTCAATTCGTCGCACAACGCGCCTAAGCGCTGGAGCACTTCTCGGATCAACGCGCTGGCATAGTGGATGTTGTGGACCCCGTTGGCCGTTTGCAGGAAATCGATGTCGTGCTGCATCTCGGCGAGTTGAACTCGAATTGCCGTGGCGCGATCGGCGTCCAGTTGGCCAGCTTCCAGCGCCTGGCGAACTTGCTCGACGCCGGCGTCGAGCGGCGAGAGGGCCGACTCGAGGCCTTCGTAATACGCCCGAAGCCGTTCGGTAGCCGCCGCATCGTGGCATTTGGTACACACGTCGGCCGAAGCTCGCCAGAGCACGGTTCCGGTGGTCGAAACTTCCCGCGTCTGGTGGCAGGAACGGCATTCGACCCGGGTAGCCAACATCCCGGCCCTCATTGCGGGAATACTCTTGCCTCCCATTCCTCGCAGCATATCTACTTGCTCGTGATGATGTCCCGGGTGGCAAGTGTTGCAGTTAGCAGCGGCTCGTTCGAGTTTGTCCTCTTGCAACGAATGCTCGATTTCCAAATGGCAATCGAGACAGTCAACCTTGTGTTCCGTGACATGCTTCTGGTGGACGAAGACATGGTCGTCGATCTTCTCGAGATCGTCCACGCGATTGTGACAAACCGCACAGCGTTCGCGAGGAACCGCTCCGTCACCGCGGATCAGATCGCCGTGGCAGTTCGCACAATCGACACCCTTCTCGTAGGCCACATCGTGCGTGAAGATGGCGCCGCCGCCGAGGTCGAATTCGGTTTCGGGGATCTCGTGGCACCGAGTACATGCCCCCAGGCCTTCGTTAAAGAATCCTTCCTTGAAGTGGCAAAGGAAGCAAGTCGAGGTCGTCACGGCCATGTGCTGGCCTTGGACAATCTGGCTATGACAACTCGTACAGCGCAGCTTCTTACCCCGCCGGAGTTTTTCCAGATGCGGCTGGTGGTCGAAAGCGATCCCGTGGAATTGGACTCTGCCGGATAAGAGCCGCGTTTCGTGACAGCCGGAGCGCAAGCAGCTCTCGTCGGGGATTTCGGCGACCGGCCGCGGGCCTTCGGTTTGGGTCACGTACTTGGCAAGCTGCACCATCCCCAACGTCTTACCCCAGAGTTTTTCTCCGAACCCCGGCGGAAAGTGACACTTCACACAGGCCACATCCTTGTGGGACGATTCCTGCCAGGAAACAAAGTAGGGCTCCATGATATGGCAGCTTCGGCAGAAATCGGGGCGCGACGTGTACCACATGGCCGTACCCGAGACGACCACGAAAAGGAACAGCAACCCGCCGCACGTTCCCGCAAAGCGCAGAAGCATCGGCCGCATTCGGCGCCACAAATCGCCTGCACGTTGCCGCAAAGAACCGTTGTGCGGTTCGATGTCCGACGATTCGGGCACTTCAGGGGAGTCAGGCTGTTTCTCAGTCATCATAGTCCGTGGTCTTTCTCGGTGTGGTCTTTCTCAGTTCCGAATAACTCGGGCCGCCACAAGTTCGGTTGTTCTCAGGTCGACAAGGGCGAAACTCGCGGTTGCGGGATCATTTCCCCATGGCGGCAAACAGCATTCCCAGCAGGAGCCCCCATCCGATAATCAGTGCCACCGCGCCTCCTGCCATGATGGTGCAGAGCTTGGCGCGAGACGGCGCCGGTCGGTGGAGATCCTCCGCCTCGCCTTCTTCCTGCAATCGTTCGAGCCATTCGGGCCGCTCGTGCTCCATTTCCTCTTCCGTGACCAGGCCCGTCAGCATGGCCATGTCCATCGGGAACTTCTCCGCCCGCAGATGCGTGTTGAAGAAGTGAATCGCAAAGATGAACCCGGTCGCCAGCAAGGCCTCTTCGGAATGGATCACCTTGGCGATATTCAGCACTTCGCCGGGCAGGAATCGGCAAAAGAGGTTCGGGAACCAGAGCATCAGGCCCGTGGCTCCGATGATCCCGATACCCCAGAAGACGGCCCAGTAATCGAATTTTTCCCAGTAGGTCCAGCGTTCGAAGACCGGTTTCTTACCCAGTCCAACGAACCAGAGCGACATCCGCACGGCATCCTTGGCGTCCCTGAAGTTGGGCACGGGCGAATCCGGACCGAACAGGATGGTCAGCCACGGCGTTTTTTGTCGGATCCCTTCGTAGATGCGTCTGGCTAGCCAGATCAAATGGCAGAAAAAGTACCCGAACGTAGCCAAGGCGCACGCGTAGTGCAGCACGCTGGTCGAGACGAAGCCGCCCACACCCCTGGCCAATCCTTTGCC
>CAYYOX010000007.1:19852-29101 GCA_964473065.1 uncultured Planctomycetaceae bacterium
CGGGCAAAGGTCTTGGCCCACGGCTGGCTGCTGTACTTCAACGGCAACCCGGTGATCGCCAACCCGAGGAACGAAACGATCACCACAACATGCAACGTGCGGTGGATAGATTCGAATCGGACGTAGGCCGGCTTCCCGGGCTGCAAACGCTTGGGCCGACCGTGAATCATCGTGTGCACGAGAGATCGGAGGAACCAGGCCGCCGTGTGGAGTCCGAAAACACCGAACACGGAATAGAGCAGGATTTCCATGAACACGTAGACCATGTGAAGCCACGGATGACGTTCGGCGTCGTGATGGTTGGCATGGGGATGAAAGTTGGCGAAATTCTCCACCGCGTAGGGGTGACATTCTTGGCACGTCTCCCGCCGATTCTCATCGGAAAGCCGAGACTGCGGATCATTGACCGGAAGAATATCGTGGGCGCCGTGGCAGTCGGAACACTTGGCGGCCGGGCCGTACCCCAATTCGGTCAACTGCCCGTGCATACTCATCGCGTAAGCTTTCGAGAAGTCCACGTGGCAGTTGCCGCACCGGTTCGGCAAGCGGAGCCGGAAACCGGCCGACTTCGGATCCTGCAAGTCGTGGCTCTGGTGACAAGACGTGCAACTGGGCGTTCGATGTTCCTTGCCGCCCGGGGCCGCCTTCTCCGACAATTCACCCAGACCACTGCGCCCATGCACGCTCTTTTGCAGACGCTCCTCGATAAACCGGTGACACTCCCCGCACGTCTTGGCCACCTTGGTCGGGTGAAGCCTCGAACGCTTGTGGGCCGCGTAATAGATGTCGTGGGCCCCATGGCAGTCCGCGCAGGAGGCCGTCACCAGCAACCCCGACTCAAAGAGCCCCAGCCCGTGAACGCTCTTCTTGTATGTGGCCAGGTATTCCTCGTGGCATCCGCCGCCGGTCTCGATCTGATTGTCCAGAAACACGGGCGAGCGCGTGTCGTCCTTCGCGAGCATGCCGTGCACCTTCTCCCCGTGGCACTTCCCGCACGTCATGATGGTTCCGGCGCCCCGCTCGTCTTTCTTACCCGCCTTCTGGTGTACACCCATTCGCACTGCGGTCAGTTGGTCTTTATGGCAGTTGCCGCAGACCTGCCGCACCTCGTCCATCGTGGCGCGAAAATCGATCACGTCTTCCTCTTCCTCTTCGTCCTCAGCGGCTTCTTCCTCGGTGGCTTCTTCCTCGGTGGCCTCCTCTTCGGTGGCTTCCTCCTCAGTGGCTTCCTCCTCGGTGGCTTCCTCTTCGGTGGCTTCTTCCTCAGTGGCTTCTTCCTCAGCGGCTTCCTCCTCAGTGGCTTCCTCCTCGGCGGCTTCTTCCTCGGCGGCTTCTTCCTCGGCGGCTTCCTCCTCGGCGGCTTCCTCCTCGGGGTCCGCAATGCCGTGGGCCTGGGGAACGTCGAAGCTGCTGGGATCGCCGCCGTGGCAATCGTGGCAGTTGACGCCGTTGTTCCAATGCACGTCATTGGCCAGACTGTCGTGGGGAACATACAGCCGGAGCGTCTCGCCCTCCCACAGGTCGGCTTCGCCGTGGCAAGTGGCGCAAGAGTTCTCGTCCACCGAAAGCTGCGAGCCCTCGGGAGGTTGAGCGTTGAGGTTTGCGACGGAGGCGACCGTCAGCAGTAGCGTCATCAGCAAGATTCTTGACATGGACTTCTTTCTAGGCGTTTGCAGTTTTCCCATTATATAATTCCTGAAAGTATGCCTAATTAGCTCGGGCGTCGAATTGCAGGAATCCACAAAGTGGGCGCAAATACCCACGCAATACCATTTCCCGAATTGTTGCCGCGGCCTCTTCAAAGGAAGGATTATTGCGATCTAAGTTCCTTCAAAAGCTTAGCTTTTGAAATGACCACGAAGGCGCTCCATACCACAGGCAGGACCCTCTAGCATAATCCATACATGCCGCACAATCTACGGTTGCCGCGAAAGTTCCTCCTTAAGAGCCGGAAAAAGAATCGGCTACGACTGACTTCACAAAACAGAGTCACGGCCAGGAACGCACAGCACACGGCATGCCGCGGATACTCCACGGAATGCCGTGGATTGGGGGCGGTTTATATCCGGAAAGAGGAAGATCTACGGCCTCTACGCCTATTATTGCGAAAAACCGCTGCTAGCACTTGCAAAGTATTTCAAGAACGTTAAAATGGTAACTTCGTTCACAATGGTAAGGTATTATAGTAGAGTCTTATAGGCCCAACGCCGCGAAGCGTCGGCCGTTGTCTTGCCTACTTTCCTGGAGAAAACACATGAGTAACGCACCGCAGTCTCCCGGACGACGAGATTGGCTGCTGTACACACTGGCCGGTTGGATCGTTGCGACCCTGGGAGCGATCGCGTTTCCCGTGGTGAGGTTTCTTTGGCCTCGCCCGCAAACCAGCACCGGCGCCGTGTCCATGGTCGCGCCCTATACCGTGGATCGGCTTAAGCCGGATGCGGACGGTCGTTGGCCGGCTCCATTTAACTTCGGGGGTAAGCCCTGCCTGCTTGTCCTCACGCCCACCGGAGAAGTCAGGGCCTTCAACGCGATCTGCACACATACAGACTGCACGGTCGAGTTTCGCCAAGACACGGGTGATATTTTCTGCAACTGCCATAACGGGGTTTACAATGTGGACGGGCAGAACGTGTCGGGTCCGCCGCCCCGTCCCTTAGAAGCTTACAAGGTTGTCCTGCGAGGGAAGCCTGGGCAGGAGGAAATCATTGTCTCCCAAACCTAATGCCAACGCCACGGATTTGACCGGCTGGAAGAAACAGGCCTGGGACTACCTCTCGGAACGGTTGGGCGTCGACGCGATGCTCCAACTGGGGGTCAAGAAACGCGTCCCCATCCACCGCACCACGATCTTCTACTTCCTGGGTGGAATGGCCCTGTTTCTCTTCGCAACCCAGGTCTTCACCGGGGTGCTGCTGTCGCTGTTTTACAAGCCCTCGCCCGATCGGGCTTTCGAAAGTGTACAGGCGATCATGACGGAAGTGGAATTCGGATGGCTGATCCGATCCATCCACGCCTGGGGCGCCAACCTGATGATCGGGGTCCTGCTGCTGCACGTGCTGACGACTTACATGATGCGCGCCTATCGTCGCCCTCGGGAGATTACCTGGCTCACGGGCATGTGTCTGTTGGGACTGTTCATGGCCTTCGGATTCAGCGGTTACCTGTTACCCTGGAACGAACTATCGTTCTTCGCGACTCGGGTAGGCACGGCCTTGGTGGGCGTGTTGCCGGTGGTCGGGGAGAAAGCGCTGCAAGTGGCCCGCGGTGGTGACAACGTGACCGGCGACACCCTATGCCGTTTCTACGCACTGCACGTGGCCATCTTTCCCTTGATCGCGCTGGCCTTGACCGGCATACACGTTTTCCTGGTGCAGAAACAAGGGATAAGCGTTCCCGACAGTGCCGCCGAACTTTGCGGTGGCAAGGACAAAGTGCCTTCGATGCCTTTTGTCCCCCACTTTCTACTCCGCGACGCGGTGGGCTGGTATCTGGCCGTGGCGATCCTGGCGGCGCTGGCGGCGCTATTCCCCTGGGAACTCGGCGAAAAGGCCGACCCCTTCGGATCGGCCCCGGCGGGAATTGCTCCCGAGTGGTACTTCTTGTTTATGTTCGAGACACTCAAGCGTTTGCCCGCCCACATCATGGGCATCGAAGGTGAGCTGCTTGGCGTGCTCTTTTTCGGTGCGGTCGGGGTCGTGATCGTATTGGTGCCGTTCTTGGACCGAGGTCCTCGCTCGCGCCGGGTCCTGAATATCCTGGCCATCGTATCAGTGGTTTACTTTGTCGTCATGACCGCGGCAACATTCAATTGGGTCCAGCGACTGGGTCAGTTTCTTTTTTGAGGGAAGTGATCCCGAGGAGATTGTTTGGCATGAGAAAACCGTTAACCAGTATTCTGCTGGCCCTTAGCATCGCGCTTATGATCGGCAACGTGGTTCTTGCCCAGGATGCCGTTGCGGAAGAGCCTGTAGCCGAAGATGCCGTCGCAGACGATTCTTCCCAGGACGACGCAACGGAAGACGACGCCGAAGAAGAGACGGTCGAGGAAGACGCTCCTGCCGAGGAAGAGGTGACCGAAGAGCGAGCAGGCGATGACGAGGACTCCACAGAAGACGCAGCTACTGAGGAAGATGCTCCTGCCGAGGACGAGATGACCGAGGAAGACGCTCCCGAAGAAGAGGAAGCGAGCGAGGAAGACACCCCTGACGAAGAAGATGCGACCGAAGAGGATGCCGAAGAAGGCGCTGCCGCGGAAACGGATACTGCGGAAGCCGCGGCCGAGCCGTTGCCGGACGAGTATTCTTGCATGTTCTGCCACGGCGATACGGAAACGTTCTTCGACGATACGGAGAACTTGTTGGTTACCGAAAAGGATCTCTTGCAGGATATCCATTGGCAAAAGGGGCTCAGGTGCCACGATTGCCACGGAGGCAGCCCGGATCTGGAGAGCTTCACCGAGCATCGCAAAGATCCCAGCTTCAACCGTCTGGCCGTGCGGGGAGACGTGCCGGAATTCTGCGGGCGATGCCACTCCGACATCGAATACATGAGAAAGTTCCGTCCCTCTCCGAGGACCGACCAACTGGCCGATTACTGGACCAGCGGGCACGGCATGCTATTGAAAGCTGACAAGGACAACCAGGACGTCGCCACGTGCGTTTCTTGCCACGGGCACCATGAGATCCGGGCTGTGGACGATCTCAAGTCACCCGTTTATCCCACGCGCCTGGCCAAGACGTGCGCCACTTGCCATTCCGATGTGGAGAAGATGGCCGGTCGAGAATACAACGGTCGACCGCTGGGACACGATCAGTTTCAGCTCTGGCAGAAGAGCATTCATGCCGAAGCGTTGCTGGAGAAAGGCGACCTCTCGGCCCCGACTTGCAACGATTGCCACGGCAATCACGGCGCCTTGCCGCCGGAGATCGGTTCGGTGGCCAATGCCTGCGGGACTTGCCACGTCAAAGTGGCCCAGCTATTCGCCGAAACCCGAATGAAGCACCGCTTCGAGGAGGTCAAGCTACCCGGTTGCGCCACCTGCCACGGCCACCATGAAATCCGACATCCCACCGATGAGATGTTGGGCATGGATCCCGAGGCCGTTTGCACAGGCTGCCACCAAGAAGGCCAATACGGAGCTCCCTTGGCCAACGAGAAGGTGGGCCAGATGCGCGAGGGCTTGGAAGAACTCAAGGAGCTCATCGCTTCGGCTACCGAGAAACTGGACGAGGCCGAACGGTTGGGCATGGAAATCCGCGCCCCCCGTTTCCACCTCCGAGGAGCCCAAGACGCCCTGACCAACGCACGATCGTTGGTCCATAGTTTTGCCCTGGAGCCCATGAAAGAGGCGCTGGATGTGGGCATCGAGGTCGGCCGGGAAGTTGACAAGCAAGCCGATATGGCGCTGCGGGCGTACACCTTTAGGAGAGTATGGCTCGCTTTCTCGCTGGTGCCAATTCTGATCGTGACCAGCTTGCTGCTGCGCTACATCCGAAAACTCCCGATTCCCGAGAACGGAGAAGGTTAGTTGTTAGTGGATAGTTGTGAGTGTGGCACTGCGTCAACTTCCGCCACCGCTTACTATCCACTGACCACTATCCACTAATCACTGCGTACAGTCTGCCACTGCTTCGCAGAAGCAGTGCTCTTAACGCCCAACCCCCGCCACTGCCTACTATCCACTAACCACTATCCACTATCCACTGTTTACCGCTTACTATCCACTGACCACTATCCACTAATCACTGCGTACAGTCTGCCACTGCTTCGCAGAAGCAATGCTCTGGACACCGGCCCCCAGCAGTCAGCCATCAGCAAGAGCCCGAAGCTCGGTAACTGCATACCGCGTACTGCTTACCGCCATCAACTCATCCACTGCACGCTGAGTCTAGCAATACGGTAGGTTCGCTGGGGATCAGTTGCACTGGTCCTAGCGCGGCTGGGAGTAACGCGGTGTTGCCTGTGGAGAGCGGCGTCTTGGTTGGGTCGCCTTCGATCTGCAGCGATCCGCTTAGGACGGTCACAATGTGGCAGCGGTTGTCGCCGCCGATCGGTTGGGGATCGTTGAATCGCCATCGGTCCAGGATGAATTTGTCGCAGTCGACCAACCGCTCGACATTGGGCCGTTGCGTCGCTTGAGGCTGCTGGGCCGTAATGGGACCTCGGGCGTAATCGATGGCCTCCAGGCCTTGCTGGACATGCAACTCTCGCGGCTTGCCGTCGGGGCCCAGACGGTTGAAGTCGAACAGGCGGTAGGTGGTGTCGCTGGATTGTTGAATCTCGGCCACCAACAGTCCCTCGCCCAAGGCATGGACCGTTCCGGCAGGTATGAAAAAGCAATCGCCCGGCTTCGGCTCGATGCGATGCAAACACTCTTGGCACGCGCCCGCACGGATCGCCTCGGCCAAGGCCCGACGGTCGACACCCGACTTCAAGCCCGCGTAGACCGCGGCGCCCGGCTCGGCGGCCAGGATGACCCAGGCCTCGGTCTTACCCAGGTCGGGAGGATCCAGTTTGGCGGCCCGGGCGTCGTCCGGGTGGACTTGGACCGAAAGGGTCCGATTGGCGTCGAGGAATTTCAGCAGCAGGGGAAATCTCGGCGGCCGGCGATCCGGTCCCAAGAGGGCTCCACCGTGATCGGCCACCAATTGACTCAGGGTTTTTCCGGCCAATTGGCCCGCATCGACAATGCTCTGATCGGGTCCATGGTCGCAGATTTCCCAGCTTTCGGCATAATCGTCGCCCGGTGGAAGATCCTTGCCGAGCAGGGACGCCAAGCGACGCCCCCCCCAAATATACCGTTTGAAAATCGGGCGAAATCGAAGGGGATAGAGTCTGCTCATCGACAAGAATCCGTCGTTTCTGGGCTGTTAGAAACCGCTGGAAAGACCATCGTGGTCGTCTCCAGTATACGACGAGGCGGCGAATGAGGGGATAGCGGCGGCGGCATTCGTTGCCGGGCGGGTGAACCGATGTTATGATTGAGTGTTTGCCCCGCACGGCCCTCCGCATGGGTGGGCCAGCCAGAAAACCTGCAAGCTGCTGATGGCCAAAGACCTCATTAAGCGAGACCAAGATCTCTTCAAAGAGACCACGATGACCTTCGGGGAACACCTCGAAGAGTTGCGTACCTGTCTGTTCAAGGCGTTGGCGGGGCTGGCCATCGGTTTTGTGATCGGCTTGTTCGTCGGCGGAGACGTGGTCGAATTCATTCAAACGCCGCTGGAAGACGCCCTGACGAAATACCATCAGGTTCAGGCGGCCAAGGATATCGACGCGCAACTCGCCGCGTTGCAAGAGGCCGGTTATCAATTGCCCGAGGATGCCGCCAAGCGCGAGAAGCTTGTCAAGGGTTTCATCGGCAAGCGGAACCTGCGATTCGAACGCGTGTTCGTCTTTCCTCGGGAAGTGCTTCGGCAATTGAAGCGGTCCAATCCGGAACAGTTCCAAGAAGTTCCCCTGCCCGAGAGCAGCCCGGACGAATACTTCAAGAGCGACGAACTGATGCCGATCCATCTCTGGCGGTCGATCGACAAAGATGTTCGGCTGACCAACCTCAGCGCACACGAGCCGTTTACGATCTATATCAAGGCGTCGCTTCTGGTCGGGGCCTTGCTGGCCAGCCCGTGGATCTTTTATCAGATGTGGATCTTCGTGGCCTCGGGATTGTATGGCCACGAACGAAAACACATCCACATTTTCCTGCCGTTTAGCATGGCGTTGTTCTTTGCGGGGGCGGCGTTGGCGTTCTTCTTCGTGTTTGGGCCCGTGTTGGAATTCCTGTTCTACTTCAACACTAAACTGGGCATCGAGCAGGACATCCGCATCAGCGAGTGGCTGAGCTTCGTGATCGTGCTGCCGCTGGGGTTTGGGATCAGCTTCCAATTGCCGCTGGTGATGCTGTTTCTCGAGCGGATCGGCATCTTCGACGTCGAGGCCTATGTGACGAAATGGCGGATTGCGATCCTAGTGATCGCCGTCCTGGCCATGTTCCTCACACCGGCCGATCCGACCAGCAGTTTGTTGATGGGCTCTCCCCTGACCGTGCTCTACTTCGGCGGCATCCTGCTGTGCAAGTATCTGCCACACAACCGAAGTCCGTATGCAGACTTGGACGAATGACGCGAGACCCAGGTCGAGCAACACTCACAATCGTCGACGGGAGTTTCTTGACGGAATGCTCCGGGTTTACAGGAAGGGAAGCCGCGGGAGAGTATTCGCCGGCTCTTCCAGCAAGCTCCTTTTCTTTGCCTATCACGAATCTTGCGGTGCGTGGAATCCTTCGTTGTTCCTGACGACGAGGGTTTCCGGATCGACGTTTTCCTTGATATCCCAAAAGGAGTAAGCGTCGTCGTCGCCGCGGTTCCAGGAGAAGCGGTTGCCTTCGAAGCGGATATTGCGGCTGTTGACCAGTGTGACGGACGCGAACATCCAATCGATATATCCGTCTTGTGTGTTGCCGTTGACGATGGTGTTGTTCTCGACAACGATGCCGTCGGTGCTGCCGACGTGGAGCCAGAGAGAGCCGGTGTTCTCGATGTGGTTGTCGCGAATGACGATGTTGCGGTTGATGCCGGCAGCCCCATGACGCCAGCCCTTCATGATCGCCCCGATGAAGATCTCGCCCCAAGAGGGCCGAGGACCTTGGTTGCAATTGATGAAACGGTTTCCGCTGATGAGAACATTGTGGAGGCCGGCGGCCACATTGAAATGCAACATTTCGGGCGCGAGCTGAATTCCGCCGTGCTGGAGCCGCTCGAACGTGTTGTCTTCGATCACGACATTGCCGGTTGTCGCCAGGACGCCTCGTCCGCGGGCTTTGGCGAAACGACAACCGCGAATAGTCAGCGACGGCATCCGCGCGGCGTCATAGCCGAACGTGCCCGCTTGTATCCACTCTGCAAGCGGCTCGGTGAAGCTCAGCAAATACGATCCTGATTGGCGATCCAGTTTCACGCTCTTGACCGTAGCCTTGGCCTCCGGCGCCATGGTGTCGGGGTCGTTGAATTTGAAGACGTCGCCCGGCTCGACCCGTTGCGGAAACATGAAGGCAACGCCTGTGTGCGAAAGTCGCAAGGTGGCGTCGCTGTTTCGCTGGAGGACCTCGAAGAGTACGCACCACGTGTTGTGCGGATCGTCGCCGGTGGCTTCGAACTCGCAGTCCTTAAGCTCGATATGGCCGCTGAAATTGACAAAATGGGTGCCATCGGCCGTCGCGGTGTGAAAACGCCGTCGCTGGCGCCGCGA
>CAYYOX010000008.1:0-4112 GCA_964473065.1 uncultured Planctomycetaceae bacterium
TGCGCTGCTCGCCTGAGGGAGAAAGGGCCGTAAACGGCCCTGCGGTAGACGGCACTGCTTCTGCGAAGCAGTGGCACACGGGTTCTGCGGGCGCGACCAGCGGTCGCGGCTTTATAGGGGGTGGGCCTGCTCGTAGGCGGTGATTTGGGATTCGCTCTTTAGCGTCTGAGCGATGTCGTCCTGGCCTTCCAAAAGACACTGCCGACGCGACGCGTCGACTTCGAACTGAAGCGACAACCCGTGCTGATCACTTAGCGTGCAACTC
Source organism: uncultured Planctomycetaceae bacterium (assembly GCA_964473065.1). Classification (GTDB taxonomy): domain Bacteria; phylum Planctomycetota; class Planctomycetia; order Pirellulales; family Thermoguttaceae; genus CAYYOX01. The sequence goes on from CAYYOX010000008.1 coordinate 266, forward strand.
TCCAGGTCGACGGAGAGTTGGTAGCCCGAATGCTCAGCGGCCCGAGCGAACAGGTCGTCGATCGTCGCTTCGTCGAGCTTGATCGGCAACATGCCGTTCTTGAAGCAGTTGTTGTAGAAGATGTCGGCGAAACTCGGCGCGATCAGCACGCGGAAACCGCAATCCTCCAGGGCCCAAGGCGCATGTTCGCGGCTCGAGCCGCAGCCGAAGTTGCGTCGAGCAAGCAGCACCGAAGCTCCGGCATACTCGGGCCGATTCAATTCGAACTCGACGTTGTCCGACCCGTCGTCCTCGAAGCGCCAATCGAAGAACAGAAACTGCCCAAAACCGGTCCGCTCGATCCGCTTGAGAAACTGCTTGGGGATGATCTGATCCGTATCCACGTTCACCCGGTCCATCGGCAGGACCAAACCCGTGTGTTGGCTGAAAGCTTGCATGGCTTATTCTCTCGTGTTTTCAAGGATTACTACGTTTAGCCGTCGCCGGTACGGCGATGAGGGGCGTAGTTTCTAATCTCATCGCCGTACCGGCGACGGCTAAACATTTCATCGCCGTACCGGCGACGGCTAAACATTTCATCGCCGTGCCGGCGACGGCTAAACGACTCGTCGCCGGCCTCTTGGTTTACGAATTACGAACGTCGACGAAGTGGCCGGCCAGTGCGGCGGCGGCGGCCATGGCGGGTGAAACCAAGTGCGTGCGGCCGCCCTTGCCTTGCCGGCCCTCGAAGTTCCGGTTGCTGGTCGCAGCACAACGCTCGCCCGGCTCGAGCTTGTCGGGGTTCATCGCCAGGCACATACTGCACCCGGGCTCGCGCCACTGGAAGCCGGCCTCGATGAAGATCTTGTCCAGTCCCTCAGTTTCGGCCTGTTGTTTCACTAGCCCGCTGCCCGGAACCACCATGGCCTCGACGCCGTCGGCCACGCGCCCTCCGCGTGCCACGGCCGCCGCGGCACGAAAGTCTTCGATCCGCCCGTTGGTGCAGGAGCCGATGAATACGCGATCGATCGGAATCGACGTGATCGGCGTGCCGGGCTTCAGGTCCATGTAATCCAAAGCCGCCGCGGCCGCGCTGCGGTCCGACGGATCGTCGAAATCGGCCGGATCGGGTACCTTGCCGCTGATCGGAGCGACCTGGCCGGGGTTGGTTCCCCAGGTGACTTGCGGCTCGATCCGGGCGGCGTCGAATGTTTCCACCCGATCGTACTCGGCATCCGGGTCGCTGGGTAACTGTTTCCATCGCTCGACGGCCGCCTGAAAATCCTTAGGGGCGAACTCGCGGCCTTCGAGATACTTGAAGGTCGTCTCGTCCGGCGCGATCAGGCCGGCCCGAGCGCCGGCTTCGATCGACATGTTGCAGACGGTCATCCGTTGTTCCATGCTCAGGGCCCGAACGGCCTCGCCGGTATACTCCAGGCCATAGCCGGTACCCCCGCTGATGGTGATTTGGCCGATCAGATACAGGATCAGGTCCTTGGCGGTCACTCCGTCGGCAAGCCGGCCGTCGACGCGGATTTCGAACGTCTTGGGTCGGTGCTGTAGGAGGGTTTGCGTCGATAGCACATGCTCGACCTCGCTGGTTCCGATGCCGAACGCCAGTGCCCCGAACGCCCCATGGGTTGCCGTATGGCTATCACCGCAGACGATCGTCATGCCCGGCTGGGTCAGCCCGAGTTCCGGCCCAATGACATGGACGACCCCCTGGTTTGGGTCGTCAAGATCGTAGAATTGGACACCGAACTGCGAGCAATTCGCTCGGAGCGTATCGATCTGCTGCTTGGCGATCGGGTCGATGATCGGCAAGGAGCGATCGGTCGTCGGCACATTGTGATCGGCGGTGGCCACGGTCCGCTCGGGTCGGCGGACCTTGCGGCCGGCCGTCCTTAACCCCTCGAACGCCTGGGGGCTGGTCACCTCGTGGACGAGTTGCAGGTCGATATACAGTATCGTTTGCTTTCCCTCTTCAGCAGAGACGATGTGTTCGTCCCATATTTTATCGAGCATTGTCCGAGGGGCGTTGGCTTTTGTCATGACGGTTCTTATGTTAGGTGTTCAGTGAAGCGGGGGAGATTAGGTGACTTATGGATCACGACACATTGTAATGCGAACGGGTTCCCGGGAAAATGCCTCCGCGTGAGGGGGGGCCCGGAAATCTGCAAAGTCAGTTTTGTGGAGTGGAAAAAGGGGACTGGCTCCGAGCACGAATAGATGCCAAACCCGCCGGAAAACTCCCCGGCTCGGTGCCTGTCCCCATTTTCCACGCGCCCCGGTGTCGCCGCCCGAAAAAGGGGACAGGCACCGTCGGCGCCATGAATCACCACTGCAATACTCATCGTCGACGGAGCCAGTCCCCATTTTCGGGCTCTGATCGGCCCCTTGGCGCGGGCGGATTTTCAGGCAGCTCGGCGAGTGGCGGCCGCGGCCAGGCTTTCGATTTGGGCCGGATCGATCGAGTTGATCGACATGCGGCCGCCGGGGAGCAATTTCTCCTGAAATACCTTCGATCCCGGGTGCAAGAGTCGCGGCATGTAGAACCATGCCCCCGCCAAGTCTTGCGGGTCGACACGTGCGGAAATGATCACCAGATCGACCTGGCCCAAGGCGTTGGCCACCCGGGCCAAACTCGTATGCGGCTGGCCCGGAACGAGTTGGATCCTTGCCCCGGTGGCCGTCAGCAGGCGATGGGCCATTTTCAGCGTCACGCCCGGCCCGTCGACGGAAGTTCGGGCCTCGAAGGGATCGATGCCCGTGTATTTGACATCCCGGTCCGCATGGAACCGGCCGGCCAGCTCGATCATCCTCACGGCCCGTTGCCCGACGCCGACCCCCAGTTCAAGGAACGTCCGAGCCTCCTGTCGCACGATGGCCCGATAGACGGGTCGATCGCTGGCTGGCTGGGACAAATAGGAAAGATGCAACGCCTGAAATCGGCTGATTGACGGCAACTTCGCCCTCCTTGGCGGTTAGGATCGACGCTTCGGAACCCGAGACTCCTTATGAATTTCGACCGGATGGGGCGGGGAAGTTCAGGGGAAATCGGTGGGTGGGAGAATGGGGTTGGCTTGGACGGAAGGAAAAAGGGAAAAAAGAAGAAGAGAGAAGAAGTGAAACGATCAACATTGGCTCGGCGTCCCGTTGCGTATGCTTTTTTCCCCTTTTCCCCCTTTCCCTTTTTTCCTTTCCGTCGGCCGTTCGATTCCATTTGGGCCCATCACCAGAAGAAGCCGCCGAGGGTCTGCATGGCTAGGGTTTGGGCGAAGACGGCCAGCAGCAACCGCCTTTTCTGCCAAGCGAGGAAACGTTGCCGGTAGAGGTAGGCCGCCACCGGCAGCATCAGCAGCGGATAGATGAACAGGCACACCCGGGCCGTTTCGCCCGTTTTGAACGCACCGGTCAGAAACATGGCCGCGAGGGTCAAGATCCCCAGGCCGCAAAGCACGAGCAGTTCGTCATGTTCTCGCCTCTGCCACAGCATCCGCAGTCCGAACGCACACAGCAACAGCAAGAACGGCCCGAAGAAGATGGCAATGTCACCAACGTTCTCCAGCCGGGTGATGAAGTAGCTGGCCGGTTCGGCAAACAAGAGGAACCCGGCGGGGTTCTCCAGCGCTGATGCCGTTTGGAACGATGTGAAGTAGTTCAGTCCGAAAAGCCCATCGATCGCGGTGTAAAACAGGCCGGTCGCCAGCAGGACGAGGGCAGCTCGATAGGCCGTTCGCCGCGTTACCAGCTCGAACCCCACGATCACCGGGACCAGGAAGCAAGCGCCGAAGGTCAAGAAGGACGCACAGCACAGGCCGATGGTCATGCCGACGTTGATGAACATCTGCGATGCAAACAGCACGAC
>CAYYOX010000008.1:4122-28926 GCA_964473065.1 uncultured Planctomycetaceae bacterium
GCTCGGCAGCGGACGGGGATGCCGCAGAGCGACAAAGACCCCCAGGCAGCAAGTGGCGATGATTGCGTCGAGCGTTGCACAGTAGTAGACCGCAACGCTGGGGATCAACAGGAACAACAGGGTAACGTAGGTGCTGGTCTTGTGGTCGAAGTCGTACAGCAGCAGGCGATAGAAGAAGATTCCGGACAGCCCGACGGCCATCGCGGCAATGGCGATCGACACACCGGCCGAGTGCCCCGCCACGTTGATCAGGCCATAGAAGAAGAGCACGGCCCCGGGCGGATGAGTCTTGGAGTGGCACCCCAGTTCGGCTTGCGAGGCCTCGAATGTACGCATAAACTGGCCGGCGGAGGTGACCTCGACCGCATCTTGATAATACTGCAGGGGTGCTTGGTGCGGATGAACCAGTCCGTAATCGATGCCGTGAATCACATTGGTTCCCAGCACCAGCAGCAGGGCGACCGCGATCACGGCCGGCAGTCTCTCGGTGATACGGCCGGCCGCGCGACGGACCAACCAATAGAAGGCCAGCATAATTCCCAAAGCGATCAGCAGATCCCAGAAGGGCCGATCGATGCCGGGGATCTCTGCACGAAACATGCTCAACGGCCATTTCGACGGGATGTCGACCGTGATGTTCAGCAGGTCGCAGATTCCCTTGACCCCTTGCGCAAGGCCCCATGCGGCAAAGGCGATGGCCACAAACCGGGTCGAGATGGTCAGGATGCCGCGGCGGCTGAGCATGTTGTCCAGCACCGATCGCTCGCTCGATACGAGCTTGGTCCGAGGTCGCTTCTCGGTCAGACGGATCGAATCGATGGTTGCCATCTTATGCGGCCCGTTTGGTGAAGCTTGAAGGATTGACCGTGGCGTGGTAGACGACCTTTTCGATCGCCTTGCACGTATCCATGATGTCTCGCTGAGTCAGTGTGGGGTGAACCTGCAGCATGAGACTGGTTTCGCCCAGTTCCTTGGCTACGCGAAAACGTCGCGCGGGGCGCATCGGCGAGCCGTTGAACGCCGCTTCGAGATAGATCTCCGGGCAGATGCCGCTGCCGCAAGGAATCCCCTCGGCCTGTAACGCGCGGGTGAATTGATCTCGCGACCAGCCGGCCTTCAGCCATGAGGGTTGCAGGAACAGGTAGTACTTGTAGTAGGCATGTTCGATATGTGCGGGCGCCGGCGTAACGCGAATCTGCGGCAGCCGACAAAGTCGCCCGGTGAGCATGGCTGCGTATCGGCGGCGCGTGGCGGCCCACTCGGGCAATCTGCGAAGCACTTCTCGCCCCAAGGCGGCCTGCATCTCGGTCAAGCGCCAATTGGTGCCAATCGAACCGTGCAGCCAGCGGAAGGCGTTTCCGCCGTGCGGTTGATTCACGGCGTCCCAACTCTTGCCGTGGTCCTTGTAGCTCCAAACTTTTTCCCAGAGCGACCGATCGTTGGTCGTCAACATGCCGCCTTCACCGCCGGTGGAGAGGATTTTGTCCTGGCAAAAGGAAAAGGCGGCCGCATGTCCGAACGATCCGACCGGTTGCCCACGGTAGGTCGCGCCGATAGCCTGGGCGCAGTCTTCGATGACGTAGAGGTTGTGTTCGGCGGCCAGTTTCAGGATCGGGTCCATCTCGCAGGGCCAACCGGCCAGATGCACGGCGATGACGGCTTTGGTTCGGGGTGTCAGGGCGGCGCGGATCGTCTCGGCCGTCAGGTTTTGGCTCACCCGGTCCACCTCGGCAAACGCCACCTTGGCGCCACTCGCCAGGCAACAACTGGCCGAGGCAATGAAACTTCGGCAGGGGACCACCACCTCGTCGCCGGGTCCGATTCCCAACGCACCCAGGGCCAACTCCAGGGCCACGGTGCCGTTGGCCACGGCGACCGCATGGCGGCAGTCGACCGTCGCCGCAAATTCCTGCTCGAAAAGCCGGCCGTGCGGACCCGTATGGTAGTTGACCTGCCCGCTGCGCAGGACGTTGGCCACTGCTTCGATAAGCTCTTCGTCGAAGTAGGGCCAAGACGGAAAGGGGGTCGTGCGGACCGGGTGTCCCGACTCGACAGCCAAGGCTACACGCATGGGATTTCGTTTCTATGGTTGGTAATTTGCGTTTTCCGATGAATACGCCGGGCAAGCCGGCCGCTAAACGTCGCGTTAGAGTGCTGAACTCTTGCCGCGGGTCCGCTGGTATTCGACCCGGTAGTCCTGGCGGGATGGTGTTTCGTGTGGCAAGCCGACCGTCTCGTCGTCGAACCCGCGCGTCTCGCGGATTACCCAGGAAGGCCTCCGCTTGACTTCTTCGTAGATTCGTCCGATGTACTCGCCCATGATGCCCAAGCAGATCAATTGCACGCCGCCGAGGAACAGGATCGCGATTACGGTCGTGGCAAAACCGGGGACCGGCGCCAGGCCGATTTCCTCCAACCGGTCGGCGAAGATTCGCTGAACCAACGTGAAGACGGTCCCGGCCAAGGCTAACGTGGAAACGGCAAACCCCAGTCGGGTGGCCAAGCGTAACGGCGAAATCGAGAACGAGAAGATCCCGTCGGTGGCCAACTGAATCAACTTCCGCAGGCTGTACTGCGACTTGCCGGCAGCCCGAGCGTGCCGTTCATATTCCAAGCCGACTTGCCGAAAACCGGCCCATGCCCTGAGGCCTCGCACGAAGCGGTTTTTCTCGGGCATGGCGACGAGCAGGTCGACCACTTTACGGTCCATCAGGCAGAAATCGCCCGAGTCCAAGGGGATGGACGTTTTCGACATACTGGCCAAGGTGCGGTAGAATCCGGCGTAGCAGAAGCGTTTCAGCCACGACTCCTTCCGACGGCGGCGGACCGCGTAAACCACCTCGTATCCCTCGCGCCACTTGGCGATGAACCGGTGCAACTCCTCGGGCGGGTCCTGCAGGTCGGCGTCGATGACGATCACCGCGTCGCCTTGTGCGTAGCTCAGCCCGGCGGAGACGGCCGTTTGGTGACCGAAGTTTCGCGAGAATCGCACCGCCTTCCAGCGAGGGTCTACCTGGTGAATGTGTCCGATCTGTTGCCAGGTCGTTTCATCGGACCCGTCGTCTACGAGAATGATTTCGAACGGTTCGTTCCACGCTTCGGCGGCGCCGGTCAGGCGGTCGTACAACCGCGTGAGCACCTCCGATTCATTGTAGCAGGGGACGATCACGGTAATCATTGCAGTACCTATCGTCGTGATATGCGGTGAGGCGATGCTTGGTCCGCGCGACGGAACACCTGCATGCAATAGGCGTCCAGGAAATACTCCGACCGGAGACGGGATCCTCGTGTGGGGAGCAATGCTTCGCTGACCGGGACCCACGTTCCGCCGACGGCTTTGCTAACGCTGGGCAATTGGTCGGGCCGAATGACTAGGGCCGTAAGTCGAGTCTTCTGCTGTGGGCTCATTCCCCGCAGGTGATGCCGACCCGTCTCGAGCGAAGTATGGGTTTTCAATGCGTAATAGGCCGCTCCGTCGCAATAGACGTAGTCGTCGGGTGTTATGTACTGCTTGGCGAATTCTTCCACCCGAGCGTAGTCGCGATCGTGCCATTGCCAGACGGTCAACCCGACCACCAACGGCAGGCCGAGCAAGCAGGCAGGCCCGAGCAGTAGGGGCAGAGCGACTCTTCGGTGGAATGTCGGCATTGGCAAGGTCGACAAGGCTGAACACGTGCCGATACACAGCGGTATGTAGGCCATCCACGAGTAGTAACAGGGATACTCGCCGCGCAGGGCATACAGTAGCAACGGCAGCCCGATGCCTGAGGCCACGGCAAACCCCAACGGAGATCGCCATGCGAATCGCCCGCGCACTCCAGCCCAGCCGGCCAGTATCACGGCAGAACAGAGCATCAGCAGAAAGCTGGGGTCCTTTATGCCGCCGGGTACTTGCAATTGGAGAAGCTGTTCCAGCGGACCTTTTGGCTGCGCTGTGGCCGAATGGGTTCCGACTGTCGAGACGACGAAGGCGTCCCACACGCCGTGATATTGGTAAAAGGCAAAAAGCCCCAGCAGCCCGAGAAAACAGCCTGCGCCTAACACGACGGACTCGACAAAGTATCGCCGACGAAGCCACGGCAACAACAACAGGCAAAGCAATGCTGCGAAGACGACCAATTGAAGTCCGGCCGTCGGGAAGAGTATCCCCAGGCCAGCCAAGGTCGCCAGGCGAATCCTCGGTCGCCGAATCGAGTAGGCCGCCAGGGCCGCGATCCCCAGAAAAATGCAAAGCGCATCGATCCGCCCGCTGCGATAGCTAAAGCAGGCCCCGAAGCCTAAGAGTACTAGCGCGATCAGCGCGATTCGAAGCGAGGGTCGACGAACCAGATCGAGCCTCACGGCGGCGATCCACAACAGCCAGACCGCCGCGGAAATCAGCACGTAGTTCAGTGAGCGAACCGACAGCACACTGACGCCCAACGGGGCGGTCCAAACGTAGAGCATCGCAGGGTACAGCGGCACGTTGCCGGCCCAAAACTCGGTCTCATCCTGAGCGTACCAGGACGACGAAGTGAAGCCGTTGCCTAGTTGCAGGTTCCAAGCGGGATCGGTGTACACGGCTTCGTCGACCCAAACGGCCGGAGAGCGCGAGCCGGTCGCTAGATTCACCAGAAACACGCCGGCGATCAGTCCCACGATCCATCTGCGTTCGAAACGAAACGAGCCGGCTTCCTGCGGCAAAACCTCGGGCATCCTTGCCTCCTAGGCCCAATACCATTCCATTAGGCGTAACGTGCTATAAAGCCGCGACCGTTGGTCGCGCCCAACACAAAGCTGCGACCGCCGGTCGCGAACATGGGCGAGGGAAACGCGGCGCTACGCAGTAATCCGGCGCGACCAACGGTCGCGGCTTTATATGTCTAGGCCACTTCCACCCAACGGCCGTAGGTGAAAAAAGGGCGAGTGGTAGTGTAGCCAGGAAAAGACGGTAACGGCAAGCCCAATAGTACGCCGTTGTGCCAGGGCGCAAGATTCCCAGAGTACCCAGTTTTCCCTCAGCATGGCAAGGAGACGCTGGCCAGCCGGTGCAGATCGGTCAGTACGTCGATTTCGCGGTCCGGGGCGTGGTCCGCCGTGGCCGGTTCCAAGTCGCGATGCAGCCCGTCGGGTCGGCGGATGCGGATCGTCTCCATGCCCACCCTTCGGGCGCCGAAAAAATCCTTGGCCGGATTGTCGCCCACGTAGACGGCCCGGTCGGCGGGCACTTCCAGGCGCTCGAGTACGGCGTGAAATGGGCGAGGGTCCGGTTTCCACGCGTCGCGGCCGAAGGCGTCGGAGTAGACAATGGTTTCGATGGTTCGATCCAACCCCAAGGCGGCCGTCTTGCGCTGTTGCACGTTGAGGTATCCGTCGGTGATGATCCCCAACCGGCAGAGCTCGCGAAGTTGGCTGAGCAATTCGATGGTATTCGCTTCGAGAGTTATTCGCGGTTGGTGTTGGTAATAGACGTCGACCATGGCCGGTACGCAAGCCTCGGGTTGCAGGTCGTTGTTCAACGCCCAGCGATCGAACGTTTCCCCCCGCACGCCCGCTTCAAAGAGATCATGCAACTGGCCATAGGTTTGCTCGGCCGGGAAGCCCAGCGAGTCGCGCGCCCAGTCGGCCACGGCCCTCATGCCACTGAGCACGTAGTCTCGTTCGGAGTAGAGGGTGTCGTCGAGGTCAAAGACGACGGCTTGCCATCGTTTCACGTTCGGTCTCGGTCAGAAACAGGGAATCGTCGAATCGGGAAAGATAAACGTTTTGTCGATAGGATCCCAGCGTGGGGATCTCGATCGGGATCTCGGCCGCCGAGGCCAACAGCCACGCTGGCGAATCGGCGCCGGCGGCGATCCCCAAGGGGAGTCCGCCGCCCAGTCGCGAGTTGATCTCGGTAAACCTGGGGCCTTCCGCGCCGAGCATGCACTGGACGGTAATTGGCCCGCAGGCAGGCAACGCCTCGGCGATCTTCACGCACAGCTCGGCAATCGTACGGTCGAAGACCGTCTTGCCGACGATCACCTCGCCCGAGCGAACGCGCATCCGCTCTCGCGAGACGACCGAGAGCACTTTGCCGCGGGTGTCGCAGATCACGTCGTTGGTGATCTCTGCGCCCGGCAGGAACTCTTGCACAATCGGGTCGGGTACATAGTCGCGGAAAAACTCTAATTGCCGGCGATCGTCGACCTTGAACGTGTGTTGCGACGCGCTACCGAACCGCGGCTTGATGAACAGGGGGAATTGTGCGTCAGTGGAATCGAGTTGATCGGGAAGCCAGGACCTCGGGGTCGGAATCCCCTCGGCGGTGAAGAACTCGAACGTCCGCCATTTGTCGGCGGCAATCGCGGCCGCTCGCTCGGAGACCACGGCCAACCGAGCGCCGGTCGCCTCCAGCGTTGCCCGATGTTTGGCCAGCACGGGAATGTCCGGGTCGATCAACGGAAAGACGATCGCGATTTGCTCGCGATGAATAATCTCTGCCAAGGTCGGAATATACTCCGCATCGTCGAGCCGGGGAACCATATACGTTACGTCGGCCTCCGGCAACGCCGGGGCCAGCGGGTCCATGTCGACCGCCACGATCTTGCCCGTAAGACCTACCGTCTGATAGGCACGGCGAAAACACCGCAGCAGTTCTACGCGGCGACCCACGCTGGTGAATAGCACGTTGATGTTCATTAGGCTACTCGCTTGTTCGGCGAGCCGGTGAACTCGGGCATGGTGACATCCTCGGCGTGGTCAATGCCGTCGGACCGAAAGACCTTCAGGAAGGTCATCCCGCAGATCCGCAGGTCGATCCGCAGATTCCAATGGTCGGCATACCAGGCGTCCAAGGCGTGTTTCTCATCCCAGGACGGCCCGTTTCGCCCATTAACTTGCCCCCAGCCGGTCAGCCCCGGTTTGACCAGCAATCGTCGGGCCTGCTCGGGAGTGTATCGATCAACATAGCGAACCGGCAGCGGCCGCGGGCCGACCAGACTCATCGAACCGCCCAAGACGTTCAACAATTGCGGAAGTTCGTCGAGACTCTTTTGACGCAGCCATCGACCCAGTCGCGTCGTCCGCTGGGCGTCGGGGAGCGGGTTTCCGTCGGGGAGCGGGTTTCCGTCGGGGCCTGATTCCTCGCGCATGGTGCGGAACTTATAGAGCCGAAAGGGTTTTCCTTGCCGCCCGGCACGCTGCTGCGTAAACAGCACAGGACGACCCATCCGCAACAGAATAGCCAGGGCGATTATCAGCATCACCGGTCCGGCCACGACGGCTAGGGTCACGGCGCCGGTTAAGTCAACAGCACGTTTGAGTAATAAGGATCGCATGTTCTATTCCGGTCTCTTGCAAATTGGTCCCCTCTACCTTCGGGAGAGGGGAGGTTGAATATCACGCCGCGGCTCGTTGCGGTGGTTGCTTTGTTTGCCCGCATGCTTCTAGCAGGATGGCTTCCCAGGGGTCGATCAGCTTGGTGCGATCGAACCGTTCTTCACCCACGCGGCGGGCGATTTGGCCCATCTGCTGAAGCTGTTGCCGGTCGCGAAGAGTGCTTACGAGCGAGTCGGCGGCCGCGGCCATGTCGTGTGCATCGAGCACGATGCCGCAGCCCGTCTCGCGGAACAGATCGGCCCACCAACCCCCGTGGTTGATGGCAATCGGTCGGCTAGCGGCCATGGCGTCATAGACCTTGCTGGCCGAGTTGTTCCACATCTCCTTAATGTCGCAAAACACCGAGATCGCCATGTCGGTGGCCGACAGGATCGGCGTGATTTCCGTTTTCGGCGCCGGCGGGTGCATGAACAAGTTGTCGTCCAATACGCCGAGCTCTTTCGCAACGTCACGAACATGCGTTTCCTGACGGCCCGTGCCCACGACCAGGAAGCGAACTTCCGGATCACGTTTCCGCACTTCGGCGGCCAGCCGTGGCAGGTATTCCACGCCGTTGATGATTCCCAGCGTGCCGGTGTAGACCACCAATGGGCGATCCTTCAGCCAGTCGTGCCGATCGCGAAAGTCACGACCGGCTTGCTCGTCGGCCTGAAAGAGCCGCATGTCGCCGCCGTTGGGGATCACGGTCACCTTCCGCTCGGGATAACCGGCCCGGACAATGCCCGACTTCATGCCCGGCGAAAAGGCCACGATGTGATGCGAATTGCGATACGCAAAGCGTTCCAGCCATCGGGCTGCGGCAATGCCTACGGGATTCTTCAGGGCGCCAACCGCGATCGGCAACTCGGGCCACAGGTCGGCTACCTCGAACACCATGGGGATCGATTGCCGCCGGGCCGCGTAAACCGCCGGGATGGCGATCGTCAGCGGCGTGCTGCTGGCGTAGATTACGTCGCCGGGTAACGAGGCCGCTTTGCGCGAGGCGGCGATCGCAAACTTGAAAAACGAACGGATCCGCCGCCGGAAACCCATATTGTTGGAATACGGCACCGGACACCAATGCACCTGGATACCGTCCTCTTCGGTCTGACGCCAGCCTCGTCCCTGGCCGGAACAATCAGCGGTGACCATCTGGACCTCATGCCCCCGATCGACCAGTTGCCTGGCCATTTCGTAGGAGAAGGTTCCCCCGTTGTCTTTCGGGGTCTTGAAGTACATGTGCAGATAGATGACTCGCATTATTTCAACCTCGCGTTTTCTAACCTCAGGACTTGTCCGGAATAACTATCCACGGTTGACCGTCAGGCCGTTTAGCATCCGCCGGCACGGCGGCTTTGCGGACAGGGTTTATCTCCGCGTCGAGCCGCCGTGCCGGCGGATGCTAAACGGGAGAAGTCGAGCCGCCGTGCCGGCGGATGCTAAACGGGGCAAGTTGTTCCTTCACAAGTTCGTATCATTCGCAGTACTTACGCAGCGCAACGTCGATAGGCTTCGACGCAGCGGGCTGCTGTTTTGTCCCAACAATAGTTCTCTGCTGCCAATTGCCGCGCGGCGGCGCCGGCCTGGCGCAAGGCGTCGTCCTCGGCGTGCAGAACCTGTCGCAATCCGGCCGCAATTCCCTCGGGTGTCGGCTCGACTTGCCATCCGGCGCCGGCATCAGCCACTTCGTCGGCCACATTGGTTACCGGCGTCAACAGGCAGGGCAAGCCATAGGCGAGCGCTTCGAGCACGGCCATGGGGTGCCCTTCGCTCCGCGAGGGATGCAGGAACACATCGCTTGCGGCAAGCAGCGACGCCTTGGCTTCACCCAGCGCCGGGCCGTGTAGCGTGACAAACTCCTCGAGTTGCAAGGCGGCGATCTGGCGGCGAAGGGCTTTTGTACTGCCGTCGCAATCCGGGCCGTGAAGTTCGATCGTGGTTTCGGTCTGTAGTAGCTCCTCGCGTACCAGGTCACATGCCGTCAGGAGCATGTCGAGCCCCTTGTATTGGATGTGGAGTCGGCCGATGAACAGCAGGCGACGTCCGGCGGTTGTGCCCGGCGAGGCTAGACGAAGTGCCGGCGGAAGCGTGGTTCCATTGCCGGCGATAAACATGGGCCGACGCCACTCGCGCGAGGCCTCGGCTTCACCCTCGGTTAGGCAGTTCAGTGCAGCCGCGCCGGCGACCATCCGTTTGAAGAACAGCAGGTCGGCCACTCGTTTCTTCCACCAGCGGAACCGATGAGCCCAACGCGTCATTCCTCCGCGGGGGCAGATGATATACGGGATCCTCGCCTTGCGGAGCTTTGCGGCGATGACGGCGTGTCGCGGAATGTAGGTGCTGTGAAACACGGCCATGTCCGGTCGATCGAAGGGAGCGGGTAAGTTGAGCCGGCCTCGCTGATCGACCGTGATTCTCCGGTCAAATACGGAGAAATCGAGGGCAGGAGCTTGCCCCGAGCGGGGCACGGTAATCGCGAGTGCGGCGTTGACGCCGTCGATACGGTTTTGTGCGTCGACCAAGGCGGGGATGCTCACGTGCAGCCCGCCAATGTTGTGCCAGTTGACCGGTCCGAAGTGCAGTATGTTCATGAAATCCCCCCGGCAACTCGTTGGGATTGCGTTGTTTGTCGGCCGCTTTCCCGACGCCAATGCGGCCCGGCATGGTGTTCTTCTCGCGGCCCGGCGTTCGGCTCGGAGACCATGGCCAAGATCAAGGATCCGGCCGTTACGAAGGTCAGTAGGTAGAACGTGGCGTAGGTCATCGAGGCTAGGGCGAAACAGAGAATAAACGCCCGGCGGTTGACCGTTGCGCCGCGGCAGTCCAGGTCGCTGGCCCTGCGCCAAAGGGTGACCAGGAAGCAGCTGCCGACGATCATTCCCAGCAACCCGAAGGACAATCCCCATTCGACGAACGCGTTGTGGGCATCCAATCCCAACACGGCCCTTGGGTCACCGGGCTTGCTTAGCCCCATGAATTTCCCCAAGGCTTCCGGCGCTACGCCGGCGCCGGTGCCGATCCAGAAATACTGCGGGTCGGAACGCCAGAGTTCGAAGGCGTTTTCCCAGATGACGGTTCGTCCGCATGCGTCGAGCAACTCTTGCTTGCGATCGAGTCGTACCTGGAGCGTTTCCCAGGGAGTGAATCCGGTGGCAGCAGCCACGAAGAACGTGGCACAAAGCAGCACACTGGAGAGAGCGACGAAGTCCTTCAACCGAGTGAAACGGAGCGTCCTGGTTTCCCAAAACACCAAAACGGCCATTCCTCCGAACCATGCGGCAAAGCCGCCTCGCGAGGCCGTCAGGATGCACCCGAGCGAGAGAAAGATCGTCCAGCCGAGACTGAAACGGTCGTGGTCGGCGTGCGGTTTCTCGCTGGTCCTGTTGCTGCGCAGATAGAGCATGAACGCCAGCACGGCCGCTATGGCTAATTGCCCGCCCGCCACGTTAGGATTACTCAGCAAGGTAGTCCCGTCGTTGCTGAAGATGGCGCCGAAGCGGTGAATTTTGCGAAACACTCGGGCCCCGTGCGCGTAGTATTGAAACCAGAGCATCAACGTCATGGCAAAGGCATTAGCCAGTACGTAGACCTTCGCGCAAAACCACCAGCAACGATGTTCGACGATCAACGCGGCAATCGGCAGGATCATCGTCAGGTAGCTGACCGACATGATCCCTCGGTTCTTCTCGATCTCAAACGCATACGTCATGCCGACCCAGCCGATCAACACGCAGAGGACGACCAGCCAGGATCGGGCGAACGAACGGACTCTGAACCAACTGGCTGCCCCGAGAAATACGGCAGGCAGACAGAGAGCCACAACAAAGAATAGGGGCGACTCGCCGTGGAACACTTCGCCGAGCTTCATGATCATGAGGTTCATCCCCATGCTCGCGAACGCCAGTCCTAACGCCCATTTACCCAGTGACCAGTTACCCATCGGCGACACCTCCCGTCGGAGCGGTCGCCGCGGCGCGTTGCCAAAGTTGGCAAAGCGTCTCGGCACAGTGTTGGACCGTAAATACACTCTCGCGGAAGTGTCGCAATGCGGCTTGCGGGTCGATGCCGGGCTTGGAGGTCGCGGACAACGAAACGGCAGCCTGGCCCCAGGCCGCATCCGAGGCTTCCAACGGCAGGTAGCATACGCCCGGTAGCAGCGCGGAAATCTCTCGAATGCTCGGCAGATCGCTCGCCAAGGTCGGGGTTCCTGCGGCACAAGCTTCCAATACGACGTCGCCGAGCCCTTCCCAACGCGACGGAAAGATCAGCAGGTCGGCCGCTTTAAGCAAACGGGGAACGTCGGGGCGTTCGCCCGCGATAATGATTTGGCCTTCAATCTTTAGCGCTGCCATGCGGCGACGCAACTCGCCCTCGATTCGTCGGTCGCGCCGACCCACGATCAACAGTCGGGCTGCCGGGTCGCGCTGGAGGACTTCGGCAAAAATCGAGATCAGCCGAGGATGGTTCTTCGCCTCGGTCATGCGACCGACATGGATGTAAAGCGGCGAACCGGCCGGTAGGCCAAACTCGCTTCGTACGCCGATCGGGTCGGCGAGAACATTGAATCCCGACAGATCCAGGCCGTCGTACACGACCTGACATCGAGGATCACTTTGCCAATCCGGCCTCCATGCCTTGTCCAGCGTCGAATGGCTAACGCCCAGGATATCGGTGGCGTAACGATCGATCCAGCGTCGCATGACGGTGTCGGTGGCGTATCGATCGACCCACAGACGCCAGGCCAGCCGATAGAGTTTCCGCCCCAGACCATCCACTTGATCCGCTTGCGAACTGCGAAAATGGGCCACGCGCACGGGAACTCCGCAATGGGCCGCCGTTCGCAACAAGGATCCGGAAATGTGGTGCAGATGGCTGTGGACCACGTCGAAGCGGTGCGTGAGTAAAAGTTGCCGAAATCGCCGCTGGAAACTGAGATCGCGCCGGCACAGAAAGTAAACCTCGCCGCCTAAGTCGCGGATTTCCTCATCGAATTCGGCCGAGCAACCGGAGACAGCACAAAAGTGGAATTGGAATTCCCGGCGGTCTACGTGGCGAAAGATTTCCATGGTACGCATTTCCGCCCCGGCGCGTACCATGCGACCGTGAAGATGGAGGATCTTGATCGGTCGCGCCGGCCCGTCAGGCCGAACCCGCGGCGGGCGCGCACAAGCGAGGCCGACGGAGCGCCCGTCTGCCGCTGTGGCCGAGATTCGCGTTGTCGTCTGCTCGTGTTCAATCGTCACGTGGTGGGTGTCCTGTCTCAGGCCGCACTGCGCGACCGGTTTAGCGTGGGTTCGGTTTCAAGGGAAGCAGCGCCGTCCCAGATGCGGCAGTGCGCGTCGAGGCAACGCTGCATCGTAAACTCGGTTTGACTGAACCGTCGGCGGATCTCTTCCCGTGTCGGTCTGGGGGGAGTCGATCGGTAAATGGCATCTAGTGCCTTGGCCCACCCGGTGTTGTCGACGTCCAGCGAGAGGCACTGGATGTCGGGGAGCCTTGCCGCAATTTCACGAGTGCCGGGCAAATCGCTTGCCAGCACGGGAATTCCCGACGCAGACGCCTCGAGCACCGCGCCGGGGAGACCTTCCCAGCGTGAAGGAAAGAGCATCGCGTCGGCGGCCTGGAGCAGTCGCGGCACATCGTTTCGCTCGCCGCAGAAGACGACGTGGCCGTCGATTTCCGACTGGACGACTTGCCGACGAACATCGCGTTCGATGGGCGTTCCACCGCGGCCGACCAACAGCAGCTTTGCCCGGGGCTGACGCCGCAAGACCTCGCGGAAAATCGAAACCAATCGCACGTGGTTTTTCAGCGGCATCATTCGTCCCACATGGATGTAGACGGGCACGTCCGGCTCGATGCCGAATTCGCAGCGAACGGACGGGTAGTCGACGGTCGTCTCGAACGGCGTTAGATCCAAGCCGTTGTGGATCACCCGACATCGCGGATCGCGCCGCCAGTCGTCACCCCATGAGCCGGCCATGGCCCCTTGGCCGACAGCCAGGATGTGCGTGGCGTATCGGTCGATCCAGTGCCGCATCAAACGACGATATACTTGCCACGCAATCCCCCGGCCTTGGCCGTTGTACGAATTGCGGAACAACACGGCTCGGGTGGGAACCTCGCACGCGGCGGCCAACCGCAGCAGATAGCCCGAGTAGTAGAGCACGTGCGAATAGACGATCTGAAACGAACCCTCACGCAGCAGTCGTTTGAAGCGTCGCGAGAATCCGAGCGACCCGCGAGGGATCGGGTGAACCTGACCGCCAAGCCGAATGATTTCGTCGTCAAGTTCACCTGGCTTCTCGGAGAGCGTGCAGAACTCGAACTGATAGCGTTGCCGATCGAGGCGTCGCATGAGTTCCAAGGTGCGCGTTTCACCTCCGCCGCGTCCCATGCGCCCAAATACGTGCAGGATTCTGATCGGTTCTGGCATGTCAAATACTATTGCCAAGTGTGATTTTGTGAGGTTTGTTCCAGCCCCGAAGGGGCGGTAGTTAATAGCCCAGGGCGTGAGCCCTGGGGACGCTTCCCGGGGGACGATTGACAAAGCCCCGAAGGGGCGACAGTGGCGTTGTTTCAGCGTTTCTGCCGCCCCTTCGGGGCTTGCAAAGATCCGGAAACTTCGCTTGTTTCCCAGGGCTAACGCCCTGGGCTATTGACTGACGCTCCTTCGGAGCTCTCCATTGGTCAACGATACTGAATTGTTAGGTTGCTCTCGGCGAACGGCCCAAAGCACTACGCCGGCACACCCGAGGACCGAGCATGCCACGCTGAGGATCATGGCTCCGGCCGCCCCTTCCAGGCCGTAGGCTCGAATCATGCCGGGCATCGCGCCGAGCATGACGAGGATAGCGGCTGCCCGGATGAGCATGTGTGTCTTGAAACGCCGCATGGCTTCCACGGCCCGACCCAAGGGGATGGTCAGATACAACAGCGCGGCTGCAATCATCAGGTAGACTGCCAGCCGCCAGTAGGGCGAGTAGTCCTCGTGATAGAGCAACTCGAGGATCGGTTCGCCGAGAGCGGCCACGCCCGCAACGGCAGCGATCCCCAACGCGCCGGCAAGCGCGACCAGTTTTCCCAGCAGTCGCAGGTAGGCGTCTGTTTTTCCAGCGGCATAATAGGTCGCAAGTCTCGGCCCGGCCGATTGCCCCATGGAATTAACTACCTTCATCCCCACCAACCCCAAAGAGAGCACAGACGCGAACACACCCAAGGCATGAGGGCCGAGGTGGTGTCCGATCAAGCATCGGGGAATGCTGCTGGTAAGCGAGATCATCATCATGACAACCCCCAGCGGCAACGTGAGCCAGATTAGCCGCAACATCGTGCGCATGTTCCAACTCGGCCGAAGCCGTTCACTTGTCGGCGACGTTTTCGCCGCTGCGCGGAGCAGCCGGACCCCATTAGGGATGTCATATCCAAACAGCACGCTTGCAGTGACCAAGGGAAACCCGATGGCCGCCAACAGAATGCTCCCGGTGAAGTAGACGACGCTTGCTAGCACCGCGATCGACGAGAGGGCAACGATCATCACCGAGATCGCGATCCGATCCATTCGCTCGTAGCGTTGCTGAAACGAGTGGAGCATCTGGCTAATCGACTTGAAAAACTCGGCGCCGCCCGCGGCGAGAATCAACCAGCCCATCTCGCCGGAGTATCCCGTCATCCCAATCACGGCGATAACTCCAAACGCCAGCGTGGCCATCACCAATCGCAAGGCCAAGTAGTCGCCGAAGTCGTACTCGCGCCGCGCGTCGGTGACCACGGCCGCACGCAGGCTCAAGGAAGCCAACGCGTTGATCGGAGCGCAGACGGCGTAGGCCAATACGATCAGGCCGACCATCTCCAGGCCGCCCAGGTAAGCCAATACGACGGCGCGCCCAAGTTGGCACAACGTATCCACCGCGTTACCGGCCGTCATCCAAAGGAAGTTCTGCGGCAGCGAAAGCGGACGCGTGGTCGACGCGTGCTCTCGACGCGTTACGCCTGCTCGTGGATAACCGACCGTGGAACTCAAATAACGATCTCCTGCCGAGTCCGAAACAACGGACCGGACGTTTTGCGTAGATCAACACCCCACGGCACACTTCAGTGCGCACGCCGGACATTGACGGGCATGTCGATGCGACTAGGAAAAGGTTCTGCTCACCGCCCGAACTATGGCCCGGGCGAAAAAAACAGGGCGGGAGTGTGACAAAACTGAGCCAAACTGTCAACGGCAGCCCCCGGAGAAAAGTAGGGTGCGTGAAACGCACCAGCCGCCGATGTATTGGTGCGTTTCACGCACCCTACGCAGCCTTCCTAGATTGCTGCGAAATGGAGTCGTCTAGGCAGACTGGCGAGACTGCGGTATCTGGGGTGTGGCTGTAACCGTAGCGGCCCATCATGCGGCCTGAGAGAAGTCCGCAGATCCACCTTTCCCGAGTCGAGAGTTTTTCGAACCACTCGGTGTCGGCCCGAAGTCGGACGCTGCCGGCCATGCGCATTCGGTTGCCGCCGATCAGATGTCCGGCCTGCATCTGACCGCCGCGGGCGAGGGTTTCGGCCAGTTGGCTAATATCCAGATCGATCAGTCGGCCGATCTCGTCGAGGGTCTTCTGCGGTTGAGTCACCAGATCCTCGTAGCGGATCCGGATCGAACGGGCAGGGTGCAATTGCCGGCGGACCCAGTCGGACTGGAGGTTGTGAAGGTTCCACTGCAGGGCTGTTTGCCAAACGGGGCGTCCCTTCGTGTCCTCGCAGTCGGGGGCGTTCTTGAAGCTTTTTCTTTCGGACCACGCCACGCCGCGAACATCGCGTACAAGGTGGATGATTCGCAGATCGATCTCGGGCGTAGTCGCGAGCAGCAGGGCTCGGGAGCGGCGTTTCGAGGAATCGACCAGGATCCGCTTCCCGCTAACGGCCAGCACGGCCCGATACAACCCGGCTGTGCGTCGCAGATAGTCTTGGACTTGGGCGTCGTTGAACTCCGCGCGACGGGCCAATGGTTGCAGCCGCATGCGCTGGCTTTCGAGTTGTGTGACTAGGCGGCCATATTCGGCCTCGTTGTTGTTCTCGGTCAATTGAGCCCAGCGACGGCGGATGTCCGACCAATAGGCACACTCGGGTGCGGGCCGGCCGCAGGCGCAACGTCTTGAATCGGTCCATCCATGTTGCGAGACGTTGCACAATTCCCCCACGCTTTCGATCGAAGCATGGTTACCCAACATCAGGTCCAAGAGCGTCGACCCGCTGCGTCCGCCGCCCATGATGTAGACGATGCGAAGTGGATCGGCCACGGCTTCAGGGCTTCGAGTTTGTGGGTGAGGAGACGACACGTGTTAGCTCCAAAGTGTTTGAGGATGTCCGGGAATTCGAGTCTGTAGGAGGCGACTCCTGTCGCCGATTGGCGGTTTCTCTGTTTTGATCGGCGACGGGAGTCGCCTCCTACAAGGTATTGCCAGTCGCTGCAATTCCCGGACACTCTCAGGTAATTCGGTTACCACCACCGGCGAATGACGACGAAGGCCTCAGCGGCCGGCAGATGCATCTGCGATCCTCGCCATCGAGCCAAGGCGTCGACCGCTTCGACCGATCTCGCGTCGGGAAAGTCTCGCATTTGGCTCTTAAAACAACGCAGCGATTGAAGTTTCTTATCGAGGTGTCGCGTGATGTCGACCGACTGATTGGGTAGGAAGCCCGGTTCCATGTAGGGCATGTTCCAGTGCGTTTCGGAGACCGTCTCGTAGGCGAAGATCTCGCGGACCGACCGGCCCAGTTCCGAATTGGGACGCCATGCCACCGAAAACGAATGGGCCAACTCGCGATGATCCTTGTGCAGGTCGTAGAGGAACGGGATATACAGCACGTCGGGACGCACGCGCTGGAGCACATCCAAGGTGATTTGATTCAGTTGCCAGAGCGCCTGGTCGGAGACCATCACCGCGGGAATCTCTTCGAGGATCGTCTCCTTGACGCCGAGGATGGCGTGCGCCTCTTTGGCCTCGGCGCGAACCACGTCCCACGCACTCTTGGGAAACAAGGGGTGCGGGCCGTCTTCCCCGTGACCGGTCATGATGGCCACGATCACGTCGTGACCCAGGTCCGCATAGCGGGCCATCGTGCCGCCGACGCCCAGAACTTCATCGTCCGCATGGGGAGCTACTACGAGGATTCTCATGAGAGGCCGGCCGGGCTAGCGGATCACTTCTTCCGGTTTCAGCGGGGCGGGTGATTCGGGCTTTTCCACAATGAACGAGCCGATCACCAACGCGTCGATCCCCGTACTCCAAAACGTTCGCAAGGCATCGCGCGGCGAGCAGACGATCGGCTCGCCCTTGATATTGAACGACGTGTTCAATACGACCGGCACGCCCGTCTTGCTCTCGAAAGCTTTCAGCAGCCCGTAATAGCGGGGATTGCTTTGTGCGTCGACCGTTTGCACGCGCATGGTTCCGTCGATATGCACCACGCCCGGCACGCAGCGCTCGGCCTCTTCGGTCGCCTCGAATGCGCGGATCATGTAAGGGGCCACGGTGGCTTGCTTGAGGAAGCGCGGCGCGGATTCCTCGGTCAGGCTCGGACAGAAGGGCCGCCAATACTCGCGGAACTTGATCGCGCTGTTGACCCGATCGCGGGCGTCGAGGTTGCGAGGATCGGCCAGGATGGACCGGGCGCCCAAGGCCCTGGGACCGGCCTCCAACGAATTCTGGAACCACCCGATCACCTTGCCGGAGGCCAGCAGATCGGCCGCGTCGTTCTCAAGACTTTCCGGCCGCCGATAGGTCAGGCCGCACGATTTCAATTGCAGTTCGACCTGCTCGTCGGTGAACGAAGGGCCAAGGTAAACGTGCCTAAGCGGTTCCGGACGTTCGCCCGTGATTTCGTTATACAGCCCGAGTCCAGCCCCGATGCCGGTCCCGGAATCGGACGGGATGGGGAAGGCGAACAGGTCGTCGAACAGCCCGCTCTGATGGATCTTGCTGTTCATCTTTACGTTCAACGCCACGCCGCCTCCGAGACATAGGTAACGTAGACCGGTCGTCTCGCGGAAATGCAGCAACAGCCGCAATATGTGTTCCTCTAACGCGAACTGCGTTTCGAAGGCCAATTCCTCGTGAATCTTCTCCAGCGGGCAGTCGCCCTGACGCGGCGGCATCCCGAGCAGCTCGACCAAATTGTCGGTGAATCGGCCCGAGTAGCTGTGTGGGCCATGGTGGATGTAGTGGGGATCGACAACGTAGTCGAATCCCAAAGGCCCGGGCCGAACGACCTTGGCCAAGGCCTTGCGGATCTGGAGGTTCTCTTGCCCATAGGCGGCCAGCCCCATCACCTTGTATTCGCCGTCGTAGGCTTCAAAGCCCAGGAACTCGGTCATGGCGGCGTAGAACCAGCCGAGTGAGTGCGGGATTTCGATTTCGTGCAGCAAGTGCAGTTCGGCGCCCCTGCCGTGCCAAAGGGTCGTGCATTGATTGTCGCCGGAGCCGTCGATCGTGAGCACCAAGGCCTCGTCGAACGGGGATCCATAGAAGGCGGCCGCAGCGTGCGACTTGTGGTGGGGGAAGTACCGCAACGGAGGCGGCGTCACGTCGCCGAAAAAGCGGACGATCTCTTGTTGCAGTCGTCGTTCGGCATTGGCTTGGCTGTACCAGGAGACGGTGCCTCGCTGCCAGGCCAGCGTGCCCGGGTCGGGAGGATACTCCCGGTTGACCTTCTCGTAAAAGGCCGTCATCTGGCCGTTGGTATATCGAGGTACGTCCCATCCGAGGGCGAAGAAATCGATATCCTTCAGCCCCAGGCCGGTCTGTTGAAGGCAGAAGTTGATCGCTCGAATGGGGAACCGATCGGCGCCGTGTTTGAAGCGGATCAGGCGTTCCTCTTCGACAAACGCGACAATGCGACCGTCCTGGATCAAGCAGGCGGCCGGGTCAATTCCTCGGAAATAGCCAACGATGTTCATCGCAAACCCAACCCAAAAGCGCGGACCGATTGTATTCCTCGGCCTGCATGCAGTGCAAGCAAAGGCCTATTTCAACGGGCGGGAGTCTGCCAAAATCCGGGCTATGCGTCAATACCAGATTCTATCATCCAAGTCGTTCCAAGCCGTCGACGCTAAGAACTTGTATAGGAATAATTCGTTTAGCCGCCGCCGGCACGGCGGTGAGGGCCAGATCTCCAATCTCATCGCCGTGCCGGCGACGGCTAAACGTCTCATCGCCGTGCCGGCGACGGCTAAACGTCTCATCGCCGTGCCGGCGACGGATCACCGGCTGTCGGTATGTTATTTCCTGCGAGTTGCCTAAGATTCGGGCTATCGAGAATCGTTGCCCGAGCTGTTTTGCTGCTTGAGTTGGGCCATCATGAAGCTTAGTGCGCGGCAATAGGCGGCGACCGCTACAAGATGATCGCCGGCCGCCCGGGCCGAGTCGCCCGTGGCGAGCAACTTGTCGAAGCGAGGCCAGTCGACGGTCCAATCCTCGCGAATGGCCGAATCCTTCAGCTCGTTGGCCAACGCGCACATGCGATCGACAAACTCCTTGCCCACGCTACAGTTGGCCGTCGTGTGAGGCCCTTTCCCAAACGGATAGGCCGGGGCATCGAGTTGCGGTTTGCTCTCGCCCGTTCGTTGCACGACCGCCACGATGCCCAAGAGGATGCTCCCGAGCAGGAAGACCAACGCGGCCGGCCAATACTTTATCGCGGCGGCGCCGACCGTTGCCAGGCCGAATACACCCAAGAGAATCCACACGACCGAATGGACCACGCCGGCGGGAGCACGGCGCGGTGACGAGTCAACATCATCGACGTTGGGCATCCGGGCCACTCGGGCGATGGTCACGGTGATGTTGTCGGGGCCGCCGCGCAAATTGGCCAGATCGACCAGGGCCCGGCTCGCTTCGTCCGGCGGCAAGGCTTGCAGGATGACGCCGATCTCTTCGTCGTCGACCGGCCCGGTCAGTCCGTCGCTGCAGAGCAGATACGAATCACCTTCGGCGATCGGGAACGGCCCTTCCAGGTCGACTTGCACCTTGGAACTGGGTCCCAGCGAACGGGTGATGATGTTTCGGGGGACGTAGCTGGGGATATCTTGTTCGGAGAGATCCCCGGCCACCCGCATCTCCCAGACCAGACTGTGATCGAAGGTCAACTGGTCCAGCCGGTTTCCACGCACGCGATAGGCGCGGCTATCCCCCACATGGCCGACAATTACCCCCTGAGGCAATAGCACGAGGGCTGTGCACGTTGTACCCATGCCTTTGAATTCCGGCTCGGCCAACCCTCGGCCGTAGATCTGCCCGTTGGCCTCTTCCAGCGATTTCTTGATCGCCTCGTGCGGCGGCAGGTCGGCGAGTTTCGAATAGGTCAGGCAGACCGTGTCGACGGCGATCTTGCTGGCCAGTTCGCCGGCCGCATGGGCGCCCATGCCGTCGGCCACGACGAACAGATGCCCGCGGCTGTGCCATGTTTGCTCGCTGCCGGCGAGGACCACGGCCATGGCATCCTGGTTGTTCGCCCGCCGCAGTCCGATATCGCTCAGCGCGGCGTGCTCCAGACCGTGTTTCCAGTTGGCCGCCTGTTGGTTCATGCCTCTTGCAACCTTGGTAGCTTGCGGGCCGAGCAAATAGCCCTTGCGTGGGGGATGTCGTTTATACACTTTAAGTGTATCCGCCCGGCTGTTGCGCGGCCAGACGGGGCGAGAAAACGCCGTCGAGCGGGATTTCCCTCTAGCAGCCTATGCGTTTCGCGATTATACTCTGGCCCCTTTGTCTGGAATTCGATGGTGTTCGCCCCATGTCGAGCTGGTTTGTAAGTCTCCTGAAGCCGATCACGGCCCGCCGGCTCTTGGCGGTGCTGGCGGTGGCGATGTGCCTGGGCCAAGTCGGATGCGTGCGGCGGCGGATGATGATCGTCACCAATCCGCCCGGGGCCCTGGTCTATGTGGACGACTACGAGATCGGCGTCACGCCCATTTCCACCGACTTCACCTATTACGGGAAGCGGAAGATTCGGCTGGTCAAGGACGGCTACGAGACCTTGACCGTCATGCAGAAGGTTCCGGCGCCCTGGTATCAGATCCCTCCGCTGGATTTCGTCACCGAAAACTTCATACCGGGCGAAATCCGCGATCGGCAAACATTCGCCTACACAATGACCCCGCAAGTGATCGTCCCGCCTGAACAGTTGCTCGGGCGAGCCGAGGATCTGCGGCGACAGGCTCGAAGATCCGGCGTGACGACAGTTTCCGGCACGAACGCTTCGGAGCCTTGGCCCGCACCGGGTGGTTACGTGCCCGGTGGTCCGGAACTGATTCCCGCCCCGCAAGGGATCGGCGGGCAGCAAACCCATGATCTGCCACCCGGCGGAATGTAGGCGCGATCGCTACTTGATCCCGGCCCCGGGACGGACGGCGTCGCGGACGAGGATTCCCGGATGTCGCGCGATCTTGTCGGTGAAGATGCGAATGTCGTCGGCGATGGGCTTCAGTCTCCGGCTGGCCTCGCGGACGTTTTTGGCCGCCCCGGCCAGATCGTCGTAGAGTTGGGGATCTTTGATCAGTAGCCCCAACGAGCTCTCTTCGTCGTTTATCGCCTGGATGATCGTATTCAGTTCCGTCATAAAGTCCTTCGCCTGCACGAGGAGGCTATGGATATCTTGGACACTCTTCTTGCCGTCTACGTTCAAGGCGCCGGTGAATTCTTCCAGGTCGTCGAAACTGGTCTTTGCGCTCTTCATGATGAGGCTGAACTGATCGAGCGTGTCGGGAAGGCCCCTCAAGGCGACCTTCAGTTGCGCTTGGGTTTCCGGATCGCCGAAGAGGTCATTGGCATTCTCGGCGGCCTTACCCATCGAGTCGAGCGTGTTGGTCATCTTGACGCTGTTCTGGTCCAGGAAGTTGCTGAACTTCTCGGCGGCATCGGCCAACTTGTCGCCAGCTTCTTTCAACGCCTCACTGGTTCCCTCCACCGTATCGAACGGACCTTTCAGCGCTGCTTCCATGGCTGCTTTCATGCCGGTCGGGTCTTCGGTCGCGAAGCCCGGAAGCGTGGGCGGCGGCTCCTTGTCAATGGGCCCCTTGGGGATATCCGAATCCTTTGAAAGCTGAAAAGTCAGCCGGGTGTTGCCCATGAGATCCGAAGTAATATGGCACTCTTCATTCTCGTAGATCTGTCGTTTTCTTTCGATCTCGGCCGTCACCAACACGGCCGTATCACCGTCGGCCAGTTCGACCTTTTTGACCTCCCCGATGCGGACCCCGTTCTTGTAGATGGAAGTCCCCTTGGCAATATCTCGGATCTTGCGAAACTTCACCTTGACGATATACGGCTTTTCAAGAAACAAGCCCTTGATCGGCAGTTTCTCGAAGTACATGACCAGGATCGCGGCGATGATCAGCGTGGCCAGCACCATCACACCCACGCGAAATTGCATTATCCGATCGTCCATGGCCTATCCTCCGTTTTGTTGCCGCATTTCCATCAGCCGTCCACCCGCTTCGCCGCGTACAAACTGCGTAACCCGCTCGTCCGGCGCGCGTTCGATTTCGTCCGGAGGTCCGTCGTAAAGAACCTGAGGTTCGTCCGCGTGCAGCCGGGACAACGGGTAGAGCATCACCACGCGATCTGCCACTTTCCGCGCCGTGCGCATGTCGTGGGTCACCACGATGGCGGTCACGGGGTGCCGTTGCCGAGTGTTGATGATCAATTCGTTAATCACATCGCTCATGATCTGGTCCAAGCCCGTGGTCGGTTCGTCGTAGAGCACGATTTCCGGCTCCATGGCCAACGCCCGGGCTAATCCGACCCGCTTGCGCATTCCGCCGGAGAGCTCGGCCGGCTTCTTACGCATCACTTCTTCCGGCAGCCCGACCTCGGCCAGACGCGCGGTCACGATTTGGCGAATCTCCTTTTCCCGTTTGGTCGAATGCTGCCGCAGTGGAAAGGCCACGTTCTGGGCCACGGTCATGCTGTCGAACAGGGCCGCCTGCTGAAAGAGAAATCCGAATCGGGTCCGCTGGGCCGTCATCTCCCGCTCGTTCAGCGTTGCCAGGTCTTGTCCGTCGAAAAGCATCCTCCCGCTGGCGGGGAGCAATAACCCGATGATCGTTTTCAACAGCACGGTCTTCCCACAGCCGCTCTCGCCGATCACGGCCACCGTCTCGCCGCGGGCGATCGAAAGGTCGATATCGCGCAGCACGGGTTGCCGTCCGAAAGCGACGTTGAGCCGCTCGAATTGAATGAACGGAACATCCGAGCCGGTTATATTGGAGGCGGCGTCAACCATGGGCGAGTTTTGTATTGTTGTTTCTTGTAGGGTGGGTCGAGCAGCGAAGACCCACGCGGGGAAATCCAAATGACGAAGCACGAATGACGAATGACGAAGAATGTTTTCGTCATTCGTGCTTCGTCATTTTTCCGCGTGGGTCTTCGCTGCTCGACCCACCCCACATCTTCCTAAATAGTACCATGCGACTTAGAGCAGCTTTTGTGTTTCGGGATAGATCGCGTAGTAGATTCCGTTGAGCGAGATCCCCAACAACAAATCCAACAGCAGAATCATCACGAAGGAATAGACGAACGCGACGGTGGCCGCTCGACCAACGCCTTCTGCGCCGGGATCACAATTGAATCCTTGATAGCAACTGATCACGGCAATGGCCCCGCCGAAGAAAATGCTCTTGAACACGCCGACGAACAGATCGAACTTCCCGACGAACTCGGCCGAGTTTTGGACATAGTGATGGGCATCGATACCCAGGCAATAGACGCCGGCGAAGAATGCCCCGGCCACGCCCATGAAGTCGGCCATGATCGTCAGCGCGGGAATCAGCAGCAGGCAAGCGAGAAAGCGCGGCACGACCAAATAGTGCACCGGATTGGCGCCCATGCTGCTCAAGGCGTCGATCTGCTCGGTCACGCGCATGGTGCCCAGTTCGGCGGCCATCGCACTGCCGACCCGCCCGGCAAGCATCGTGGCCGCCAGCACGGGCCCGAGTTCCCTAACCAGCGACATGTTGATCACAGCTCCCAGCTCCGCTTCCATGTGCAAACCGCGAAATTGGTGGTAACTCTGGGCCACCAAAACCATGCCGATAAACGTACCGGTCAACGCGACCACCGGCAGGCTGAGTACGCCAATCTGATAGAAGTTGAGTAAGAGGGTTTCACGACGCGGCAAACGGAACAGCAACCATCTGGCCGTCCGCATCGCGAAGATCGAAATGCTCCCCAGCGAGACCATCCAATCAATCACCACAGCGCCGACGTCGGCAATCCAGTCGATGATCGGCTGCAAGAGACCGCCGCCGGCATTCGGACCTCGGTTGTAAGGGATTTCGGAACCGTAGCTCATGGGATGGGATTTCGGGTTTCAGAATGAGTGAACAGGTGACCTTCGGCGGCTAAACACTCACCGACGGGGCGTCGGCGGCTAAACCGCGGCACCCAGGCTGCATCCTCGAACTTCGACCCCGCGAACCTACGG
>CAYYOX010000009.1:0-7632 GCA_964473065.1 uncultured Planctomycetaceae bacterium
CAACTGTTGTGCAGGAAATCGATGATCGGGTAAGTCTCGTCCAGCACCGTCACACAGCCGGTCCCCACCCCCAGGCAGCCGACCGTTCCCGGGCCGACGAAATCCATCCGCACGTCCAACTCGTTCTCGGTCATCAGCCCGGTGCTCAACCCGCCCGGCACGACCGCCTTAGCCTTGCGGTTTTTCCAAACACCGCCGCCGAACTCGTCGATCAGTTCGCGGCAGGTGATACCCAAGGGGACCTCGTAACAGCCCGGACGATTCACGTGCCCGCTGATTCCGAACAGTTTCGGGCCGTAGCTGCCCGGGTCGCGCGGATTGCTCGGGTCGGCAGGCGTGCCGATCGATTTGAACCACTCGACGCCCCGATCGAGGATCTGTTTGACACAGGCGACCGTCTCGATGTTGTTGACCACGGTCGGCTTGCGAAACAGCCCTTCCACGGCCGGGAACGGCGGCTTGATCCGCGGCCAGGCCCGTTTGCCCTCGATGCTCTCGATCAGCCCGGTCTCTTCGCCGCAGACATAGGCGGCCGCCCCGCGATGGATGTAAATGTCGAGCGAGAAGTCGTGGCCGAGGATGTTCTTGCCCAAGTAGCCCGCCTCGTAACACTCGTCGATGGCCGCCTGCAGCCGTTTGTAAGCCAGCGGATACTCGCAGCGCAGGTAGATGTAGGCCGTACTGGCCCCGGTCGCATAGCAACTCAGGATCGTGCCTTCGAGGACCTGATGCGGGTCGAGTTCCATCTGCACGCGGTTCACAAACGTGCCCGGCTCGCTCTCATCGGCGTTGACACAGAAATAGATCGGCCCGGGATGTTTTTCCGGCAGGAAGGACCACTTCAACCCGGTCGGGAACCCGGCCCCGCCACGCCCTCGCAAGCTGCTGTAGCGGATCTGGTCGACCACGTCCTTGGGGCTCATCTCCTTCATTACACGGCGCAACGTGCCATAGCCGCCGGAGGCCTCATAGACCTTCCGCGTGTGGCTCTGAGCCTTGTCGATGTTCGCCAGGAGTACAGGTTCGTAGGCCACGGTTATCGGTTCTAAGTTCTCGGGATGATGTTTAGCAGTCGCCGGCACGGCGACTCGTTCTGTTTCATTTCAACGACGCGACGAATTCGTCGATCTTTTCCTTGGTCAAGTTGGTATGCAGTGTCTCGCCGGCGAGCATGGCCGGGGCATAGTCGCAGGCGCCGAGGCATTCGGCAAACTCGAGGGTCACCAGCCCGTCCTCGGTCGTCTCGCCGGGCCGGATGCCCAGCTTCTCGCAAAGATACTCCAACAACTCCTCGCCGCCACGGGCCGCACAACTGAGCGAACGGCAGACCCACACGCGAGTCTTCCCCAACGGCTTGTCCTGCTTGAAGAAGCCGTAGAACGACAGCGTATCCTGCACCTGGGCGGGAGCAAGTTCCAGCAGTTCGGCAATTTCCACCACGGCCTGCTCCGGCACATAGCCCAAGCGATCGCTCACCAAATGCAACGCCGGCAACGTGACCGCCTGACGCGTCGGGTAGCGCGTGAACATGGCGCGGATCGCCTCGCGAATCTCGTCGGTCAGGATGGGTTGGTTGGTGGTCATGGGTCGGTTCAGTTTTATTAGGTCGCAAGTGTTTCGAGTTTTGTCACCCAATCGTTGAAATGAGGACACTTCTCGCGAATCTTCGCAAGCCCAATCTCGGCGGCGATGATGGGACCGGCAGTTCGCTTCGCACCCACGTATTCCGGAATTTCCTTCCCAACTCGTTTCGAAGGAGCCGAATGCTGTCCGTCGTCGATGTCCTCAGGTGAAGCATATTTCGCGCAAAGCTGTTCCAGCCTTTCAATCTGCTGGCGGTGCTCATGGTATTGGCAGGCAAAGGCGTTCGGGTCCGAAAGCAGCAAGGCCTCGAATTCATGTAGTTGGATATAGGGGATGAATCGAGAATCGTCAATGTCCTCTCCCAAAGCCTCTTCCAACGCGAGAACGCGGGCACCGGCGTGCGGTTTCTTGTTCGCCTCGGCGTAGCCGGGGAAGTCGGAAGGAAGTGCGTATAAGTCGAACATAGTCGTAAAGTGGGCGTCGGCATTCTGATCTTCTCTTAACCAACGGCAGATGTCGTTCTTTACCGGCAAATACCTGCTCAAGCCTCCCCGATGCGTGCGTCCCTTCTTTTTCGCCACGGCTGCGAGCCGCGGCTTCGGAAGAAACACGCCAAGAGAGGCCAGATGTGGGCTCAGCACGTCGACGGCAAACCGTTGCTCCGTATAGCCTTCGGCGGTAACGTACACTCGCGCCATTAGGCGGGGCCTCCGCCCAGGACGTTCTTCTCCCATAGTTCGCTCAGCGAGTAGTCCTTCAACCACTCGTCGAGTTGTCTCGGTTCCAATCGTTTGAATGTCGATTTGCGGTCGTCGCGGTCGACCACGATTACATTTCCGGCCTCGAATTCATCGAGTAAGCAAGTCGATTGTGTGGCAAGGATAATCTGGCAATGGCACGCCGCCTGTTCAACCAGCGAGGCCAAGACCACAATCGCATGGGGATGCAGACCGAGTTCCGGCTCGTCGATTACGATCAGCGCCGGTAATTCCTCTCTTGGCTGCAAGAGTAACGTGATCAGGGCTATCGCCCTCAACGTACCGTCCGAGATCTGGTGAGGGCCGAACACCAGATCGGAGTCCTTCTCTCGCCAGTTCAACAGCAGGTTATTCTTGTTCAATTCGAGCGGTTCGATGACGAAATCGCCGAACCACGGAGCGACCTGACGGATCGTTTGGACGATTTGCCGATAGACGGTCTCTTTCGTCTCCCGCAACTTATAGAGGATCGCGGCCAGATTGGCGCCATCGGAGCGTAAGAATTGATTATCGTGTATGTAGGTGCTCCCTCGCATCTTCGAGGTGGGAGAGGTGTCGTGGAACTGGAATACACGGCAGTCGCCCACCAGGGGCCAGGGGCTAGCAAGCTTCTCACCGTCTTCAGGTGGTGCCTTATGTATCCTGCTGTAATACCCCGCCTCCAGATGCTCTCCAGTCAGATCGATCGTTCTTAGACCAGCAGGCTCGGGCTTTGCACCATCCTCCCACAATTCAATGCGCTCTTCCGTGACGACAAGAGTCTCGCCGACGGCATGGCTCAACCGGAGGTGGTAGTCGCAGTTGAAACGCGTAGCGGGGCTCTTGTAGGTAAGCACTGACTCGATATGCGCCGTCACCTTCTTTCCGTAGAACAACAGCGTATCCGCCCCGCCCGATGTTCCAACATAGGCTTGAAACGTGCCTTCCATCATTCGGCCAAGCATTTGGAAAAACGACACAAAGTTCGATTTCCCCGCCCCGTTAGGCCCGATCAACACGTTCAGCGGCCCTAAATCGAGCGACATCTGCTCGATCGATTTGTACCCGGAAAGCGTGATGTGTGTCAGCTTGTTCATTTGCAAGCGGCTGTTAACGATCCAGTTCGGCGGCGATTATGTTTAGGCTTCCCAGTACGGCCACTACGTCGCTTAGGGTGTGGCCGCGGATTAGGTGGGGGAAGAGGGCGAAATTGATGAACGAGGGCGGACGGCAGCGGGCTCGATAGGCGATGTTGGTCCCGTCACCGACCACGTAGAACCCCAACTCGCCGTTGGGGGCCTCGGTCGCGGCGTACGACTCTTCGCAGGGCGCTTCCAGGCCGTGGTCGGTCATGGCTAGCTTGAAATGGGAGATCAGCCCCTCGATCGTCGAGTAGACCACGCCCTTCTCCGGCAGGATGGCCCGTTGGTCGTCGCCAATGTTCACCGGCCCGGGCGGTAAGTTATCGATCGCCTGCTCGATGATTTTGAGGCTCTCGCGGATCTCGGCCATGCGGACTAAGTAGCGGGCGAAACAGTCGCCGGATTCCATACAGCAGACGTCGAAATCGAAATCGGGATAGGCCAGGTACGGCTCGTCGCGACGCAAATCGCGCGGCACGCCGCTGGCCCGACCGATCGGGCCGGTCACACAGCGGTTGATGGCCTCTTCTTTGGTCAACACGCCGATCCCCTTGGTCCGATCGATGAAGATGCGGTTGCGGTTCAGCAGCGCCTCGGCATCGTCGAGCTTCTTGGGCAGCTCGGCCAGGTACTTGCGGATCATCTCGATCGCGATCGGCGAGAAATCGTTCGTCACCCCGCCCACCCGCGTGTAGCTGTTGGTGAACCGGGCGCCGCAGATCGCTTCGAAGATGTCGAGGATCGGTTCCCGGGGATTGAAGGCGTACATGAAGAACGTGAAGGCCCCGGTATCCAATCCTACGGCCGCGTTGCAGGTCAGGTGGTCGCCGATCCGGGCCAACTCGCTGACGATCACGCGGAGGTACTGGCAGCGCGGCGGCACTTCGATGCCCAGCAGCTTCTCGACCGCGTGGTGCCAGCCCACGTTGTTGGCCACCGGCGAAACGTAGTTCATCCGGTCGGTGACGGTCACGTATTGGTTGTAGTCGAGCTTCTCGCCCAGTTTCTCGAATCCCGAGTGCAGATAGCCGATATCCGGCATGGCATCGACCACCCGTTCGCCGTCGAGCTTCAACACCAGTCGCAAGGTGGTATGCGTGGCCGGATGCTGGGGCCCGACGTTCATCGTCCACAGATAGGGCTGTGGCTCGTCATGGGCCAGATCGCCGGTCGTTGTGGCGGGAATCAGGGGCATCTCAACCTTCAGCTCGGGTAATCACGGGCAAGTTGTGCCGCTCGCCGCGGCCTTGCAATGGATAGTCTTTTCGCAGCGGATGATCCTCGAAGATGTCCGGCAACACGATCCGTCGCAGGTCGGGGTGACCGGAAAAACGGATCCCGAACAGGTCCCACACCTCGCGTTCCAACCAGTCGGCGCCCGCCCAGAGGTCGGTCATCGTGGGGACCGTCGGCTCGGGGTCATTCAAGAACGTGCGGACCGTGATCCGCTCGTTGGTCTCGACATTGGCCAGCAGATAGACCATCCCGAAACGGTCCACCGCGTCGCGGTAGTGCAGATAATCGACGCACGTAATGTCCACCAACAGGTCAAAACCGAGCTTCTCCTTGAGCGTCTGAAGCACCTCGTGAATCGACTCCAGCGGCGCCACAACCCGGGTTTGGTCGCGGAATTCGCTAAACCCGAGGCCTTCGAAGGCAGCTTTCAGGGCGTCGATGGTTTTGCTGGTGGGTTCGGCCATGGTTTTACGCGGTTAATTGCAAAGCGGCAAGCCGCATTTATTCTTGCAGGGCTCGCTTGGGTTGTTGACGCGAGGGGGCGTCGAACTCGCGCCCCCATATCTTGCCCTCCTGCTGGATCTTCTCCTGCAGATCGACGATCGATTGGATCAGTTGCTCCGGCCGAGGCGGGCAGCCGGGAACGTACACGTCGACCGGAATGAAACGGTCGATCCCCTGCACCACGGAATACGTATCGAAGACCCCGCCGGTCGATGCGCAGGCGCCCATCGAGATGCACCATTTCGGCTCGTGCATCTGCTGCCAGATCCGCTGCAACACGGGCATCATCTTCATCACCACCCGGCCGGCCACGATCATCAGGTCGCACTGCCGAGGGCTGAATCGGAACACCTCGGCCCCGAATCGGGCGATGTCGTGCTTGCTGGCCCCGGTAGCCATCAATTCGATCCCGCAACAGGCCGTGGCATAGGGCATCGGCCACAGGCTGTTCTTGCGGCACCAGCTGACCACTTCGTCAAGCTTGGTGACTCCAACGTTTTCGGGTAATTCGACTATCGCCACCGGAAGACCCCCTTGCGCCAATCGTAAATCAGCCCCAATGTCAACAGCCCGATGAATACCATCACGCCGACGAAAACCGCGCTGTGATTCTGGATCAACTGCTCGGCGGCCACCGATTCGGAATTCTTCAGCGCCAAGACCGTGGCATCGATGGCCCGCACCGGGGCTCCGTCCGGGACGCTTTCCATGGCCGCCAGCTTTGCGGGCCTGGCTAGCACGGCCCAGGGATAAAGGAACAACAGTTCCACGTCGAAGACCAAGAAGGCAATCGCCAGCAGGTAGAACCGCACGTCGAATTGTCGGCGGGCGCCATGGATCGGGTCCATGCCACTCTCATAGGGCATCGCTTTCACCCGGTTCTTACGGCCCGGGTTGAAAAGGTTCCCGATCACCAACAGCGCAATCGCCAGCCCCAGCAGACAGGCGACAAACAACAGCACCGGAAGTATTCCACCGTGCATTCGCGATACGCTCTCTTCCGTGAAACGGACAAAGTTGGCCACATTCTAGGAAAGCCCGACACGACCGTCAACTAGGGGAAATGCAGAACTTGTCGACAGGCTGTTAGTTGCTTCCCGGCAGGCGAACAGGTACGCTGTTGGCTCGCCGCCGAACGCCGAGGATATCCCTACCCATACAGGAAGAGTTTTTTCGACCGCCGAAGCGAGATGAGTAGAGTGTTCCTTTCTTAAAACACACAAGATGCCCGCTTTCCCCATCCTACGCACTTAATCATTTTTCCGATGCCAATAGAGAATCCGTGACAACATGCCGCATGATCCGACCAAGGTTCTCGCCCAACTCGTCCGCACTGCCAGCGTCAATCCGATGGGACGCTCCGCCGGCGGCCCGCCGTTCGGGGAACAGCGACTGACGGGGCATTTGTGCCGATTCTTCGCCGAGTTGGGGTTCTCGTTACAAAGACAGCAGGCCGAGCCGGGACGCGAGAACCTGATCGCCCGACTCGACGGGCGGATTCCGCCGGAGCAAGGCGGGCCGTTGATCTTGCTGGACGCCCATCAGGACACGGTTCCGATCGAGGGGATGACGGTCGATCCGTTCGGGGCCGAAATTCGCCAAGGCCGCCTTTACGGCCGGGGGGCCTGCGACACGAAAGGCGGGATGGCCGCCATGCTGGTCGCCGCCGCACGGCTGGCCGAGATTCCTCCGTCCCAACGACCCAGTTTGGCCCTGAGCTTCACGGTCAACGAGGAATACGGTTTCAGCGGCGCCCGGGCTCTGACCTCGTTATGGACCGAGGGCCTCATGCCGAAACCCGACGTATCGATCGTGCTCGAACCGACCGGATTGGACGTGGTGACCGCTCACAAGGGCGTGATTCGATGGAAATGCCATACCACGGGCCGGGCAGCCCATAGCGCGGATCCCGAGGCGGGTGAGAATGCCATTTACAAGATGGGCCAGATGCTTCGAGCGATCGAAGCCTACGTCAGCGACGTGCTCCCGGGCGAAGCCGAGCATCCGCTCTGTGGCGCGGCGACGCTGAGTGTGGGGACAATCCATGGCGGGGTGAGCGTCAACACGGTGCCCGACCGATGCACGATCGAGATCGATTCCCGGTTTCCCCCGGGCCAACGGCCGGCGGCCATGCGGGATCGGCTGATCGACTACTTGACCCAAGCAGGCCTTACCACGGAGCACGATTCGCCTTATATGGAAGGTCCGGCGCTGGACGATCAGACCAACGGCGATCTGGCCGGAGAGCTTGGCTCGGCGGTCAAGGAAGTTGCCGGCCGATGCACGAAGAAGGCCGTCCCCTACGCGACCAACGCCTCGTTGTACTGCGAGGCCTCGGTGCCATCGGTCGTGTTCGGACCCGGCCAAGTCGAGCAGGCCCACACCAAGGACGAATGGGTATCGCTAGAGCAGGTCGAGCAGGCGGCCGA
>CAYYOX010000009.1:7732-24465 GCA_964473065.1 uncultured Planctomycetaceae bacterium
AGGCCCACACCAAGGACGAATGGGTATCGCTAGAGCAGGTCGAGCAGGCGGCCGAGATCCTCTACCGCTTCTGCCGAGAGCGGGCGTAGCCCCCCTGCCCTACCTAAAACACATCGAGGATGAAGTGGTGGCCCTTGTGATACTTCACGCCTGTCTTGACCGTCTTGCTGCCTGGGAAGAGCAGGTGTTGGGCCTCTGCCTTATCCTTGCGATGCTGCGGATAGTAGTTGTGCCACTGCCTGTTGTAGACCGGCACGCGCATCTCGAGCGGATAGCGGTAGTAGAGGTCCTCGCTACTGCGATAGTAGTCTTTTCCCCAAAAGTTTTGCGGGTAGAAGACATAAGGGTAGTGGTACAGGCGGTTCCAATCCTGCGTGGTGTAGGTGCGGCCCCATTGGCGACCGTACGCCTGTTGGGCCTGAACATCGGCGACGCTGAAGACGGCTAGTATCGCGGCCGCGCACAGCAGCACGAGCATGGTCCGACGGATCATGGGATTCCCCCCTGGTTCACTGGATGGCAGACATGCGGACGCCTGCCGTGGGTCAAGATACTAGTTGCATCGGCAAGCCCTACCGTCGTTATTAAGGGAATATCCGCTACAAACGGCAAAGTCCTATAAAGGTCGCGCCTGAGCGGAAATATAAAGCCGCGACCGGTGGTCGCGCCTGAATTGGCGGATGGGCCACTTTCCGCTGTGGACGGGCGCGACCAACGGTCGCGGCTTTATAGGGACGCGACCACTTGGGCCAGGCCCTCCCGATAGGTGGGGTAGTTGAGTTGGATGCTTAGCTCATCGAGCATGCGCTGGTTGCGGATTCGCTTGTTGCTACTGGCATGGTGCTTCGCCAGGACCTCGGGCGAAGGTTGCTCGTATTGCGGACGGGGTGCGCCCAAGAGTTCGGCCAAATAATCGAAAAACGGCTGACGCTCGGCCGGATGGCTGTCGGCAACCAGGTAAGTTCGCGGAGGGTGTGCCCGAGCTTCGGCCGCCAAAACGACTCGGGCGGCGTCTTCGACGTGGATCAGGTTCAGGTAGCTTTGCAACGGCACCCGCAAGGGCCGACCGGCCAGGATGTCGGCCTTTCGCGGCAGTCGGCCGGGTCCATAGATGCCGGCCAATCGCAGCACGATCCCCCGATCGCCCAACGGATGCTCGGCCAGCACCCGCTCGGCCGCCAGGAAGGCCCGACCGGCCTCTCGGGTCGGCCGGCATGGCGAACTCTCGTCGACCCAACCGCCGTCCGTCTGGCCGTAGACGCCGGTGGAACTGATCGTGATGATCCGCTTCGTTCGCGGCGACAAAACATCCAAGACGGCCCGAAGACCCTCGGCATAGACTTGCTCGCGCGTGTTGCCGCTTTGAGGGTCGTGCCCGACAGCATACAGAACCGTCTCGGCCTCGGGCAGCCCGGCCAGCGTTTCCGGCCGAGTCACATCGGCAGCGATCGTCTCGAACCCGTCGATCTTCTCAGCCGTTCGTGTGACGCCAACGACCCGCGCCCCGTCCGCCATCCAGCGTCGGGCAACAAACTGCCCCAGGTAACCGCACCCGACAATAAGCTTCAAACCGTTTAGCGGTCGGGCCTCATCCCTAAGAAAGGGCCCGACGTTTTTCGCGCCATCATCAATCATCCAACGCACCCGGCTCACTCCCGGCGCCATGCGATTCCAGATATCCCGCCAGCATAATCTGGGCGGCCACCTTGTCGAGCCGCTTGCGACGGCGTTTCTTGGTCATGTCGGCCGCCATCAGGGCGTTTTCGGCCTCGAGGCTGGTGAACCGTTCGTCGTAATACTCGACCGGCAGGCCTGTTATTTCCGCAAGCCAGGCGCCGAACTCTTGCGATTCGATCGACTTCTGACTCTCACGGCCGTCCAGGTGCACGGGCAGTCCGACGACCCACAGGGCAACGTCCTCTTCGTCGGCCAGTTTGCGGAAGCGTTGGGCGTCTTGGTCGAGGCCGCGACGCGTGTAGTTTTCCATCGGACTGGCCAGGGTGCGGCCCGGGTCGCTGATCGCGATGCCGATGCGTACCGTGCCGTAGTCGATGCCGGCGACGCGGCCTTTCGGAGGTTCGGGGTTACTGGGGTTCATTGCAAAGCGTGCCAAGCGGCTAGGGCTTGAGGAAGTGGCCTTCTTGGAGGAAACGGAGCGTGTACTGTTGGACCTTCGGATCGTTCATTAGGAAGGAATGCAGCACGGGCACGATGGTGAAATCCTTGGCGCCGTCCAAGCGGGCGCTGGCCACGGTGACTGTGCCGTCGTCGTCGCCGGGCAACAGCGGATTGAATCCTTCCTGGTCGCCCGTACCGCCGGCGATGATGCCGAAGGGGCACTCGGGCGTAGCCAACTTGCCTTCGAGTTTGTCCCACTGCACGCCAAGCTGCTGGCCCGCCTCGCCGGTGAGCGTCTTGAACAGGCCGCTCTTTCCCAGGGCGTCCGCGGCCACGGACCCATGGTTCGGCGGGCCCAGCATCACGATGCGATGGATCCGCTTGTCGGGCCGGCGATGGACGGTCGACGGGGGCGAACCGCCCGGGTCCTTGTCGGCGGTCTGGTCGCCCAGGTAGTGCCGTATGATAATGTTGCCCATGCTATGGGCCACGAAGTTGATCTCCTCGATGCCGTCGAGGTTCTCGACGATTCGCGCCAGCGCCCGGGCATGGCCGCCGACGTCGCGTTGGGTGCTGGGGTAGGTGACAGCGAAGACCGAATAGCCCCCCTGCTCTGCCAGGTAGCGGGTGATTTTGGTCATGGAATCGCGGGTACGAAACAGCCCGTGCAGCACAATGACGGCCTTACCCTGCATGGGCGGCAGTTTCTTGTTGCGTCGGATGGACTGCAACTTTCGCTGACACTGGCGAAAGCTTCCCGACGCGTGTCGCCGGTTCTGCTCGTCGAGCAAACGGCAATGGCCGGTCAACACGTGGCGTTGGATCCGCCACTGGTGGAAGAACAGTTCGTCGGCCCAAA
This sequence comes from uncultured Planctomycetaceae bacterium, assembly GCA_964473065.1. Lineage (GTDB taxonomy): Bacteria > Planctomycetota > Planctomycetia > Pirellulales > Thermoguttaceae > CAYYOX01. Next base: position 10,710 of record CAYYOX010000009.1, read on the forward strand.
ACTGTTTGCCGCCCATAGTGGGCATCTTCGGCTCGTCGGCGCGCAGTTGGGGCGATGTGGTTAGCAAGACCACCAGCGACAAGGCGGCAGTGGTTATCCGTGCGAGCATTTTGAATCGGCAGTCCGTTTATCGCCGGTAAATAATAGCGGGAAGATGATGTCGCTCGTACAGCAAGGGATCCACACGGCCGCGAACAGGAAAACGGAGACCACACTCCAGGTGACCAGGCTAACGTCTTCGCCCAAGGCCATGGTGATGTGCAGCAGCGAGGCCGCCGTGCTCAGCAGGACGTGGCCGGCGTGCGACTCCTTGGTCTTGGGCCAAACCAGGGCCACACCGATTCCGGCCGCCGCCAGCGGATTCACCAGCCACCAGGTTTCGATAAACTCCAGGTGGAGGTGTCGGTTCGGCAGGTCCAGCAAACTTTCGCCCAAGTATGGGATCACGCAGTCGCTGATCGTAGCGATCCCGATGCAGCCGACGTAACCGATCACGACGGTCACCCAAAGTCGCCCCCGGCCGTGCAGCCGGTACATGCCCGCGGTGGCCAACGCGCTGAGAAACACGTGCGACGCATGCGCCCCCTCGAAGAGCGTTTCCGACCAGGCGGCCGACAGCCCTCCGTAGACCAGGCCCGCCATCAGGGCCACGCCCGCTACGGTGCCGGCAAGCGTGAACGGCGCGTGGGCTTTTAGCTCGCGAGTGATCTTGCCGAGTATGGTTTGTCGCAATTCCATCGAAGCTTCCATGTGGTAATACCGGGCTTTTGCAAATTGGTCCCCTCTCCCTCTGGGAGAGGGTTAGGGTGAGGGCTTGCGTGTCTTTTCTATGCCCTCACCCCCGGCCCCTCTCCCAAAGAGAGAGGGGAGGTTGCCGGTTCAATCGACCGGCTCCTCCTCGCCAGTCACGCAAACGTCGGCCACGCAAACCAAATGCACGGCATGGCAGTCTTCGCACTCGGCGAGCGAATGATCCTTGATAAACGATTCCCAATGCCGCCGCTGGTCGACTGTAAGGCTGCCGGTCCCTTTGCACAAGGGGCAAGCGCTATCCAAAGCCGCCAGGATGGCCGAGCGGATGAACTCCGACCGATTCGCAATCCCCCGCATAGCCTCCCAAAGCGGCTCGTCCACCTTGAAGGTAATCATCTCCTGCTTAGGTTTTCCCGACATGGCTTCCTCCCGTTCCGCCCGTGATAATACATTGTATTACCTAGCAAGAGAAAGGCAACCCCTGCAAACAGGCATCAGCAGCGGGCTTGTGGCGAGAGTGCTTGTGTCAAGAACCTCTTGCCGGCAACGGCTTTACGGGGTCTTGATTTTGACATGGCGATCTCGGACACCCTGGACAGGACTTACATGCCAGATAAGGGATTGCGGCGTTTGCGTCGGGAAACGAACCTTTTCTGGCACCGCCCTTCTGTGCAGCTTCGCTCAGCGGTCGATTTCACCGGATTACGAAGCCAAACTCATCCAGCGTTCAGCTATAAATGGATTGGACTCAGAAAAAAAATTGACTTAGTCCATAATTGGACATAGGGTTCAATTATGCTTAACGATCCAGCCAACCTCCTTCGCGAACACGGTCTCCAAGTCACGGCCCAGCGCTTGGCCGTGCTGCGGGCGGTATCGGGTCGGCCTCATTGCACGGCGGACCACGTCGCCGAAGCCGTTCGCGCCGAGATCGGTGCCATCTCGCGACAGACGGTGTACGACGCCCTCGGGATGCTGGCCGAGAAGGGCCTCCTCCGGCGTATTCAACCCGCCGGGTCGCCGGCCCTCTACGAGGATCGGGTCGGTGTCAAACACCACCACGTGATCTGTCGCACCTGCGGAAGAACGGTCGACGTCGACTGCACTCTCGGCGAAACGCATTGCGCGACCGCCGCCGCCGACTCGGGTTACCAGATCGAGCAGGCGGAGGTTATCTATTGGGGTACCTGCCCCGAGTGTCTCGCGGAGAAGTCGGGGACGGGAACCTAAACTTAGCAAACGAAACTTCGGAATCAGGCCAACCAACCCCCAATCAAGCTCTAGGAGAAGTCACATGTTACGTGCCTCAGCCGCAAGCGAGTGGCTCGGAATGAGCGGAACTGCTCAAAGACACACGATGCGGCGGATCGGTGGAACAAGTTCAGCTTGGCTTATTGCCTTGGCCCTAACCTGTTGGGTAGGGCCTTACGGCAGCACGGCGCAGGCCCAATCTAAACCTGAGAAGCAAAGGGAAAAGCAAATGGAAAACGGTAGCAAATGCCCCGTGACGGGCAAGAATCCCCGGCCCTCCAGGCATACGGCCGCGGGAGCCATGTCTATTCGCGACTGGTGGCCGAATCAGTTGAATCTTCAGATTCTTCATCAGAATTCGGCCAAGAGTGATCCGATGGGCGAGGAGTTCAATTACGCCGAGGAGTTCAAGAAACTCGACCTGAATGCCTTGAAAAAAGACATCGATGAGTTGATGACAACGTCACAGGATTGGTGGCCAGCCGACTATGGACACTATGGGCCTTTCTTCATTCGGATGGCTTGGCATAGCGCAGGGACCTATCGTGTCTCCGACGGTCGGGGTGGCGCAAGCGACGGCACGCAACGGTTTGCCCCGCTCAACAGTTGGCCCGACAACGCCAACCTCGACAAGGCGCGTCGGTTGCTCTGGCCGATCAAGCAGAAATATGGCCGGAAAATCTCATGGGCCGACTTGATGGTCTTTACCGGCAACTGTGCCCTCGAATCGATGGGATTCAACACGCTTGGATTCGGTGGAGGTCGCGAAGACGTATGGGAGCCACAACAAGATGTCGATTGGGGGTCGGAAAGTGAGTGGCTGGGAGACAAGAGATACACGGGCGACCGGGAACTGGATAATCCACTCGCCGCCGTTCAGATGGGCCTGATTTACGTGAATCCGGAGGGGCCCAACGGGAAACCCGATCCACTCGCGGCGGCCAAGGACATTCGAGAGACGTTTGCCCGTATGGCGATGAATGACGAAGAGACAGTCGCCCTCATTGCCGGCGGACACACATTCGGCAAGGCCCATGGCGCGGCCGATCCCAGTAAGCACGTTGGTCCTGAACCCGAGGGCGCCAGCATCGAAGAGCAAGGCCTCGGCTGGAAGAATAAGTATGGAAAGGGCAATGCTGAGGACACGATCACCAGCGGCCTGGAAGGGGCCTGGACTAGCGCCCCGGCGAGGTGGTCACACATGTACCTTTCGAATCTCTATGCCTACGAATGGGAACTGACGAAGAGCCCGGCCGGCGCCCAACAGTGGGTTCCCAAGGGTGGGGCGGGTAAGGGAACCGTACCAGATGCCCACGATCGTTCGAAGAGCCACGCACCGATCATGTTTACAACGGACGTGGCGCTGAAGAAAGATCCGAGCTATCGGAAGATTTCGAAACGATTCTTCGAGAACCCGAAAGAGTTCGAGGAAGCCTTTGCCAAGGCGTGGTACAAGCTGACGCACCGCGACGTGGGCCCCGTCTCGCGCTACCTCGGTCCGCTGGTTCCGGAGGAACAAATGCTGTGGCAGGACCCCGTTCCCGCAGTGGATCATGAATTGATCGGGGAGCAGGATATCGCCGCGCTCAAGGGCAAGATCCTCGATTCGGGTCTTTCCATTTCGGAACTGGTCTCGACCGCCTGGGCTTCCGCGTCCACGTTCCGCGACAGCGACAAGCGCGGGGGAGCGAACGGCGCCCGCATTCGCCTCGCGCCCCAAAAGGATTGGGAGGTCAACGAACCGGCTGAACTCGCGAAGGTGCTGCAAACTCTTGAGCAGATCCAATCCAAGTTTAACAACGCGCAGTCTGGCGGGAAGAAAGTCTCGCTCGCCGACCTGATCGTGCTGGGCGGGTGCGCCGCCGTGGAGGCCGCCGCGAAAAAGGCCGGGCACGACGTACAGGTCCCCTTCTCGCCAGGGCGTACGGATGCATCGCAGGAGATGACCGATGTTGAGGCCTTTGCCGTTCTCGAACCGACCGCGGACGGATTCCGCAACTATCTCGGGAGTGAACACGATCGAGCAGCGGAAGAGTTGCTGATCGATCGAGCAAACCTGCTCGCGCTCACTGCGCCGGAGATGACCGTTCTTATCGGCGGAATGCGAGTCCTGGATGCGAACTTTGAAAACTCCCAACTCGGTGTCTTCACCAAGCGACCTGAGACGTTGACTAATGACTTCTTCTTGAACCTGCTGGACATGAGCACGGAGTGGCAGAAGTCCCCCAAATGCGAACACTTCTTCGAGGGTCGGGACGGTAAGACCGGTGAAGTCAAATGGACTGGCACTCGAATCGATCTCGTGTTTGGTTCGAACTCGCAGCTTCGAGCGATCGCGGAAGTTTATGCCAGTGACGACTCGCAGCAGAAGTTTGTCAAGGACTTCGTGGCGGTCTGGAGCAAGGTGATGAATCTCGATCGTTTTGACCTTTCTGACTGATTTCAGCGGAAGAAGGTCGTCCGTCAAGGCGACCGTGGCCGAGGACCTGTTCCGGGCTGTTTTCGAGCAGGTCCTGGCCCTGGCCTTCGAGTGCTGCCAGAAACGCGACAACGGATCGGCGATCGCATCGAACGGGCTCAGTGCGTGTCACTTGCGATGTCGATGAGACTGGAAGGCTCGTCGAACTCGTCGGTGTTGATGTCACGCGGATGTGCATCACATGGTGGGTCGCGCGAATCTCATAGAGCGTCCTCGCCTGCGCCACTTGTGACGAAGTTAAAGATCCGGCCACCAGCCTGACTCACCGACGCTATCCTCCCCCAAATGCCAACCAGCGTCGGTCGCCGCTGGCGATTTCTCCAAACGTACATTGTTCACCTGCGGAGGCGTTCACGACCGCTGAGCGAAACGGGAGTTCGCGGGTCGCCGTCTCAGGAAGTCGTCGGAAGCCCGATTTGATTTCTCGGACGCGCCGAATATCGACCGTGTTCTCGGACTGGAGCGTGAACCTCCAACGTCGCATGATTGCCACGCGTGCGATGCCCAGAGCGAATCCTACCCTCGCTCAGCGAAGCGGCTGCCAAACGGCCTGACGGTCGACAGCGTTTGCCGCTTGAAAGTTTTGCCCGGAAGAACCCAAACGGCACTGCTTCTGCGAAGCAGTGGCACACCGATCTTGGCCGGCGGCTATAGACCTTCGTGCACGTAGTTCGTGGGAACTTTGTGCGGCGGGAGCGGCTCGTTCAGACCTAGCCAGTATTGGAGCGTCTGGCGGATGGCTTCGGTGAAACCGCCGTAGTCGACCGGCTTGCGAACGTAGCTTTGGGCCCCAAGACGATACGCTTCGGCCACGTCGTGAATTCCGGGCATGAATTCCGGGGACACAATACTCAATTTGGAGGTTTAGGAAACTTTGGTTTTCGTCCGCGTTTTTTTGGTTGGAGGACACGACCGAGCAGTTCTTCCAGACGCTCGACGAACGGGGTGTTGCCCAGCGGGGAAGTTCCGGGGTCGCCATACTTGATTGCCGTTCTCTGCCTTTCGTCTCTTGCCGGAAGGCTTCGTCCTTGGCTTCGGCCCGCGCTTCTGGGGGCCTAGCTCGCGGCGGAGGAGGTGCTCAAGCTTCGTCACAGACGCCGCTGGGCTCCAGGTTCGCTCTCTGGCACGTGCCGTCGCCTGCTGCCAGTTGATTGTAGCCAATCCACCCGATAGAATGGCGTGCTGGCAGTGGAGCAGCCTGAACACGGTGTTTTCGGGCAGCGCTGCAGGACACTTTTTGAGGAATTGGACAAATGGCAGAAGGCACGATCAAGCGGCTGACAGACAGGGGCTTCGGGTTTATCGACACCGGAAGCGACAAGGACTTGTTTTTTCATTCGTCAACCGTCGAAGGAGTGAGCTTCGAAGAACTCCAAGAAGGACAGCGAGTGTCATACACGGAAGGGCGTGGACAGAAAGGGCCATGTGCCGAAAACGTCAAGCCGGTCTGACGGAGCTGAGAGGAACATTCGTTTTCAATCACGGAGAAACTGACATGGGTGATAAGGGAAGTAAAGATAAGGGCAAGAAGGAACAACAGAAAAAGGCCCAGCTCAGCCCTAAGGAAAAACTAAAACTAAAAAGAGAAAAGAAGAACAAATAGATGGCCCCCGGTAGGTTAGCGGCGTATGTCTAAATCGAAAATCGAGATTCTGGCCTATGAACCGAGTCCGCTGGGGCCCTTGTGTCTGCGGCGGCGTGAATTGCTCTCGCAGCCCGGCACGATCGTGACCGAGGTGACGCTGAATCACGAGTTTCTGATGAGCAGCTTCTACACGGACTCGGAGAGGGCCTTGGCGTGGATGTCGCTACGGATGCATTCCGGCGATGATCTGCGGGTGTTGGTCGGCGGCCTCGGGCTGGGTTATACGGCGCGCGAAGCGCTCCTGTCGGACCGCGTTGCGCGAGTCGAGGTTGTGGAGTTGCTGCCTCAAGTGATCGATTGGCTTACGCGTGGGCTGGTGCCGCTTTCGTCCGAGCTGTGCAACGAAATGGGCCCCCAGCAGCGGTTGGTCGTAACGCAAGGCGATGTTTACCGACGGCTTGCCGGCCCGCCAGGCGATCTGCTCGATCTGATCCTGATTGATGTCGATCACTCGCCGGAAGAGCGATTGGGTGAGGAGAGCATCCCGTTCTACACCACGCAAGGTTTACTGGCCGCCCGGCAGCATTTGGCGGCCGACGGAGTCTTGGCGGTGTGGTCCTACGCCGAATGTTCACCGTTTGCTGACGCACTTCACGAGGTCTTCGAGGAAGTTCGCGTCGAGCCGGTCACCTATGACAACCGCCTGATCGACCAGCAGCTAACCGATTGGCTGTTCTTTGCCCGCGAATAAGCTCAACGCACGTTTATCCGACATGGCCATCGATGTTTCCGAGAAAACTCCGCCTCTATCACCGGCCACATCGGATAAACTACTCTGCGTTTTGCGGAATGCGTCAGAAAACGACCGTATTCTCGGACTGGAGTGTGGACCTCCAACGTCGCGTGATTGCCACGCGTGCGATGCCCAGAGCGAATCCTACCCTCCCTCAGCAAAGCCGCTGCTAAACAGTCTGACAGTCGGCAGCGTTTATGGCTTGAATGCCTTGCCAGGAAGAACCCAACGGCTACGAGCAAGTGTGCCACTGCTTCGCAGAAGCAGTGCTTTTTCCGAAGAACTCAACCGGCACTGCTTCTGCGAAGAATAATTCCGGTAATTCCGGGTAATTCCGGGGACACAATACTCAATTTGGAGGTTTAGGAAACTTTGGTTTTCGTCCGCGTTTTTTTGGTTGGAGGACACGACCGAGCAGTTCTTCCAGACGCTCGACGAACGGGGTGTTGCCCAGCGGGGAAGTTCCGGGGTCGCCATACTTGATTGCCGTTCTCTGCCTTTCGTCTCTTGCCGGAAGGCTTCGTCCTTGGCTTCGGCCCGCACTTCTGGTGGCCTAGCGCGCGGCGGAGGAGGCGCTGGGCCCAAGGGGCGGGCTCGTACGCTCGTGTGACCGAAGCCGCTGGGAACTGTTGATCCGCCGTATTCAGAAAGACAATCCTGAGTTCCCAAGGCTGTCCTTTCGCTTACTCAGAAAGACCGGGGCAGATCTGCTGGCGAGAGTGGGCCTGCTGGCGAGAGTGGGCGCTGACAACAGGACGCTTGGACTGTTCCTCGGCCACACGATCCCTCCTTCCCAGAGAATGATTGCGAGGCCACCTTTCCGACAGCTTGTGGAAGCTATCAGGGACGTGGAGAAAATGGTAGCCTCAGCACTGACGCCAGATTTCGCAATCCCAGCCGAGGGTGCTGTAGCGAGCGTCTCCTGACGCTTGGATTCCAGCAACCGAAGGGCCTAACCCGGATTATTCATGGATTTGTAGCTACGTTCGCCAGAACGTGGGGCGTATCCGAGAGTTACGGCCACGTTCTGGCGAACGTAGCTACGACAGTGTGTCACGCAATTCCCAGGGGCATGAATAATCCAGGCTAGTGGATGCTCCAAGCATCCAACCTGTGTTACGCAACAATCCATGTGGGCGGTTTTCCTCCCAGCCAATCCGATGCAAGGTGACCCAGGTGGCCCGCTTCGGCCATTTTGGTGGCTGCCTGTAAAACCGCAGGATTCAGGCCGCACCCCCCGAACATGTGGCATCTTTCACAACACCTTACTGTAACAAGAGTTGCGTTACCGTTTGCAATTCATGGATGGGCAGGATATTTACAAATCACAGAATATACATTGTTCGCTATTGACTTTGTAAAGAACTGGGCGATAATACGGTTGGAGAGCATGACAGGCGTCGATGGCAGCGATTCTGTGGTTGGAGCGACCATGGCTGAAAACGAAGAAATCGATCTTTCGAAAGCACGACGGTGGCAGACCGTCTCGCAGGCGATTTGTCGTCGAGAACCTGCCGAAGATGTGGCGGTTAAGGTACTGGACTGCGTGTATAACACGCTTCGTGCTGTGAAGAAGCAAGTTCCGTTAAATCACCTCATCATTATCGCTGAGGCCGACCCGGCCGCGTTGGCCCAGGCAGCAAGGGAGTCCGTAGACGGACGTGACTACATTAAACTGCTCGCGCAGGTGGCAGCAGGGCAGATTCCTCGTTCCCTGCGAAGACATCTCGTAGGCACTAATGTATTGAAAGCAAATGAATCGCACGAGTTCTTTGCCACTCTTTTCCGACGCTACCGAAAGGAATGGTTGGAATTCCTCGCCCAGGGGAGAGCCAGAGAAAAGGACTGGGCACAATTGCTTCCTCCCGAAAACGTACCAACAAGCTGAGGATATTGTCATGCTTCATAATCCGAGTATCGACCCGAAACTGTTGGGGCAGCGTCTTACGGAAGCCCGCAAGGCACGGGGTTTGACGCAACACGAGGCTTCCGAACACTTGGGATGCAGCCGCCCGACGTTGATTGCCATAGAGAAAGGCACTCGGGCGGCCAAACCATCGGAGATTGTCCGTTTGGCCGGTTACTACGGACGAAGCGTTCATGATTTTGTGCGTCCCGGAGCACCCATGGCTGATTTGCAGCCGCATTTGCGAGCGGTTGCGGAGAAGATGAAAGCCAATGATGACGAATTGCTCCAGGGAATAGCCGAATTGCAGCAGTTTGCTGACGACTACCGGGAACTCGAAAATCTAATGAACGCCCCGCTGAAGTTCAATTATCCCGCCGAAGTCTCTTTGAATCCTCGCGTTGACATAGTTGCATTGGCCGAAGATGTGGCTCTCGGGGAACGGCAACGACTAGGATTGGGAAATCAACCGATACTTCGGCTTCGGAGCATTCTAGAGGCGGATGTCGGTGTGAGGATTCTCTACGGCAACCTTCCATCAGCAATTGCCGGAATGTTTGCATTTGTTGCCGACTTTGGTTGTTGCATCATGATCAATCGGAAACATCCGCCCGAGCGACGAAGGGCATCCTTGGCCCACGAGTATGGTCATTCATTCGTAGATCGCTTCAAACCGGGGATCGACTACTTGGCCAGCAAGGGGCGGAAGCCGGCCTGCGAGCGTTTTGCCGAAGCGTTTGCCATGAGTTTTCTTATGCCTGCAAGCTCCGTCCGCCATCGCTTTAATGACGTTGTTGGTTCCACCGGCGACTTCCAAGTTGCCGACCTGTGCCGAATGAGCCACATCTTCTTCGTCTCAGTAGAAGCCATGACGTTGCGTCTCGAAAGACTGGGGCTTATACCCAAGGGCACCAGGGATCATCTGAAAGAATCCCGTTTTGAAGTGCGTCGTGCATCGCAAATGCTCGATTTGCCAACTAATCTAGAAACGAAGGATAACTTGCCTGGAAGATATACGTTCCTTGCTGTCAATGCCTTTGAGCAAGCAAGGATTACCGAGGGACAACTCAGCCGATTCCTTCGATGTGATCCTGTGACGGCCAGGAGCATCGTTGCCAAGTTCTTAACCTCCAGGGAGGTATCAGGTGAGGGCGAGTTCCAAACGAGGCATCTGGTGGATTCTCAATTCTCGCTGTTGTCGGACGTGTCGTGAATCAAGGACGTGTTAATGGCTGAAAACATCGTGGATGCGTGTTGCATGATCAACCTCTATGCAGCAGGAGAGATCACTTCATTCTTGTCCGTGCTGGCGGACAGTTTCTATGTTCCGAGCATTGTCGTCGATGAATCGTTCTACGTGATCAAACCAGACAGGGACGACCCAGACAGAGACGACCCAGAGAAGATGATTACGGAAGAGATCGATCTGACCGCAGCACTTCAGGCCGGTGCGATTAGGAAATGCGATCCTGAGGGTGAGGAAGAGAACGCGTTACTTGTCCAGTTTGCATCAGAAGTGGACGATGGCGAGGCAGTATGCTTAGCCATTGCGAAAGGCCGTGGCTGGTCGGTAGCTACGGATGACCGCAAAGCACAACGGCTGGCAGGAGAATCCGGTATTTCTGTCGTCACGACTCCCGAGCTAATCAAGGGATGGGCAGATGCTTCGCAGGCCACCGACGAAGAGAGTTCGGCCGTTGTGCAGCGTGTTAGATACTGTGCCCGATTCATTCCCCGGCGAGGATCAATTCTATATGACTGGTGGATGGTCCGGCTACAAAGCGCCGGTGGATAAACGAAGAAGCCACTTAGGCATGGTTACCTAAGTGGCTTCAGTGGAGGCGGCGGGGATTGAACCCGCGTCCCGCGATATTTCCATGCAAGCTTCTACGTACGTAGTCGGATGTTTCGGGATTTCGCCGACCCGATCCCCAACCGACGGGGTATCGAGCCAACTAGTCGGAAACTGATTTAGTCGCGGGCGTGTCCAACGTGACCCGAGACGATCCGAAATTTCTGACCAGCAGTCGGGCCTCTTCGGAGAAAAGCCCTCAGCCGGGGTTACCGTTGTTAGGCAACCATTGCAAAGCTAGGCTTGGCAATTAAATTGTGTGGTCAGCTTTTAACGTGGGCCGCCGACCAACCACGGCACGCCACTTACACTTCAGACTACCCGGTCGAATCCAATTCGCCCCCTTTCCCGTAGATTTCTCCGATCGGCCGACACACGCCAGCCTTCATTGTGATTCTACCCCCCCAGGACACGGTTGTCCAGCGGGGAATCTGGTCGGCCAGGGCGGACAAGCCGCCCGTGGTGCCCGAATTCTTGGGGCCGCACCTCCTACTCGTATCTCAACGCGTCGATCGGGTCGAGTCGGCTGGCTCGTCGGGCTGGGTAGAAGCCGAAAAAGATGCCTACTGCGGCGGCGAATAGCATAGCCACGATGGCCGCTTTGTAAGAAACGACCACCGGCCAGGGCGTGCCCGCGGTGAACGCGTTGATGGTCTTGGTGATCAGCATCGAAGCGCCGGACCCCACGGCAATGCCCACGATCCCGCCCAGGCTGGAAAGCAGCACCGACTCGACCAGGAACTGCCAGAGGATGTCGCGACCTCGGGCGCCGACGGCCATGCGGATGCCGATCTCTCGGGTCCGCTCGGTGACCGAGACCAGCATGATGTTCATGATACCCACGCCGCCGACCAGTAGCGAGATGCCGGCGATCGACGCCAACAGCAGCGTCATGGTGCCCATGATGACGCCGAGAATGTTGGCGATTTCGGTGGTATCTTGGACCTCGAAGTCGGGCGGGTCGCCGGGGTTGATCCGGTGGCGCTCGAAGAGGAGTTGTTTGATCTCGTGTTCCGCCTGGGCCATTTGCTCGACCGACCGGGCGGAGACGAAGATCAGGTCGACGTTCTCGAATCGCGAGCCTTGCAGCCGTCGCCGGATTGTCGTGTAGGGCGTCAAGATCACGTTGTCCTGGTCGTCGCCGACGAGGTTGGCGCCCTTGGTTTCCAAGACGCCGATCACGCGGAAGGGGATGTTGCGGATGCGGATCGTTTCGCCCAGGGGGTTGGTCGTTTGAAACAACTTGGCCACCAGCGTTTGGCCGATCACGCACACCTTGGCCGCCGAGACGATGTCCCGTTCGGAGAAGTAACCGCCCCGGCTAAGCTGCCAATTGCGGACCGTCAGGAATTGGGGGCCCACGCCGAGCAGTTCGCGCGGCATCCAGTTGGTGTTTCCGTAGATGACTTGCCCGCGGGCAAAGACGATGGCCGAGGCCGCCATGACCGAGGGGCATTCCTCGATTATCGCGTCGGTGTCCTCGGCGGTCAGCGAGGGCATGCTGCCGCGACCGTGTCGCACGGCGCCTCGTCGCTGGCTGGCCGAGAAGACGACGATCACGTTGGTCCCCAGACTTTGGAACTGGCCCTGCACGAGATCGCTGGCACTTTGCCCGATCGAAACCATGGTCGTCACGGCCGCGATGCCGATCACGATCCCCAGGACGGTCAAGCCGGCCCGCATCTTGTTCTTGGCCAAGGCTCTTAGAGCAATGCGAGTTGTCAACAGTAGATTCATCGCACGTATTCAATCGACAGTCTTGTAGGGTGGGTCGAGGAACGAAGACCCACGCGGAAGCGCTTTGTGTCGTTTCTTGACGCGTGGGTCTTCGTTCCTCGACCCACCCTACATGTTCCCACGAGGCTAAGCAGCGTCGGCTACCGGTTTTACCGGCTAGCATCCACCCCCAGCATAACGCCGGCGGAGTTGTCCGACCAGTACCTCAGCCGAGAATTCGCTTCCAGCGGTCGAGATTCCACTGGGCCTTTTCGGCCGGGGTCATCTTGCTGAAGTCGGGATCGTCGCCCCGGCTGCCGCGAACGGGTGCGGGACGCGTGGATGTCGAGCCGCTGTAGGCGGCGGCCGTGTCGGTCCGTTGCAGGTCGTCTTGCAGCGAACGATATGGCGGGATCCCCAGCCGTTGCAGGTCGCCATGATAGGCCCGAACGGCCTCGGCCGGTTCGATCTGATCGTCCGCCACGCCGCGAAGGTACTTCACGAACGTCAGTTGGTCTTCGGCGTTGTTGATCTTTCGGCCGTAGAGCGCCACCCGGGCGCCATACTTCTTGGCCTCCCAGAGCATGTGAAAGGCGTCGAAGGTCGTGCCGGCCGATCCGCCCAGGATGCCGACCACCAGCGAACGATCGTAGGCGGCCAGAGCTTCCATCGCGGCCGGGCCATGGTAGGCGATCTTCAGAAACACGGGCCGCCCCCGACTGGTTACCCCCGCCAAGGTGCGGACGATGTGGTCGTTGATGAATTGTGCGAGGTTCTCCGGCGGATGGTCGCCCGGGGCGTTGGGATCGAAAACTTCCAGGAAGTGGCGAAACCCCTTGCGTTCGGCTTCCAGGCGAAAGTTGCTGTAAGCCTCGAGCGTGCGATGGTCCAGATCGACATCGTTGTTGAAAGTGACCGAGTAGAGCCCCAGGTCGGTGCCCAAGGAGCGTTCGCCCGGTTGGCAGTCGGCCTTGCCGCACATGATATGGTCGATCGTGGCCGTGCGGAACGGTTGCGAAGGTTGCGAACCGTAACGGCCCGAGCCAGCGGCCAGCCAGATGTCGGTCGTGTCGTTGGCGCGAACGGCCGGCGTGATGTGACTGCCGTCGAACAGCTTCTCCTCGATGGTCAGCAGTTCGTTCGAGCTGGCGCTCATCAGCATGATGTCGACCATGCCCTGGGCGGCGATCTCTCGCATCAATTGGCGATATTCATCCAGGGTCCGAAATCGGCCCTCGGCCGCATGGTGCTCGGGACTCTTGCCCGGGGCCGACAGCCCGAACGCCATGTCGGCGTCCTTGGCGTCGGCCAGGATGAACGCCTTACAGGAGCGATCCGCAAGGATTCGGGCGATCTTCCGGTCCAACGATTTTTCCATCTTTCGGTCTCCGTCGGGAATCTATCCTATCGAGGGTGCGTTT